>NZ_JAZHLJ010000289.1:0-564 GCF_036549495.1 Aurantimonas sp. C2-5-R2 | reverse complement strand
AGATCCTCTCAGTCAAGAATGTCCATGGCCGCCCCCCATCCGCTCCGACCCTAGATCTAGTGGGTATGGGCGTCAAGCGGATAGGCACGGTTTGATGAATATGCGAAGTCTTCGAAACTGTCGGCGGCGACCCAGAAACGTTGGCGCCCCGTTTTGAGGACATTGATCGATCATGTCGAGCATGACGATGTGACACGTATTACGGCGAACGATCTGATTGAGTGGACCGACAAGCTTTTGGAGAGTGGGCGAAGCGATCGTACCGTAAGAGATGTCTATCTCGCGTCCGTCAAAGCGCTGCTCGGTTGGCTTGCGAACAAACGAAAAATTGCCGCGAACCCGGCGATCGGACTGAGAATCAAGGTCGTAGAGCCCGCGCGGTTAAGAGACAAGGCGTTCACGACCGAGGAAGCAAATACGATCCTGAGCGCCGCGCTTTCGCCGCAAGATGCGCGGCTCAGTCCGGAGCATGCAGCGGGCTAGAGCGTCAGGCGATTAATCTGCAACATAGCCAGCGGCCTTGAGGTAGTTCCAACATTCTTCGGGCTCGAACAGGTCGCAGAT
>NZ_JAZHLJ010000288.1:0-568 GCF_036549495.1 Aurantimonas sp. C2-5-R2 | reverse complement strand
TCCTCAGTGGAATCGGCACCCCGAGCCTAACGGCTCAAGGCGGGCAACGCCGCCCACTTCAGAGTTTCAACAGAGACCGGGACATTCCCAGCGCCACCGCCATCAGGAGTTCATCCGATTCCTCAACCGCATCGAGCGCGAGGTGCCGGCCGACAAGGCCATCCATGTGATCCTCGACAATTACGCGGCGCACAAGAAGGACAAGGTCCGAGCCTGGCTCGACCGTCATCCGCGCTGGACCTTCCACTTCACCCCGACCTCGTGCTCCTGGCTCAACGCCGTCGAGGGCTTCTTCGCCAAACTCACGCGGCGCAGGCTCAAGCACGGCGTCTTCCATTCCGTCGTCGATCTTCAAGCCGCCATCAACCGCTTCATCCGCGAATACAATGCCGAAAGCCTGCAACCATTCGTCTGGAAAGCCGATCCCGATGACATCATCGCCGCCCGAAACCGAGGGTTCCAAACGTTGGAATCAATCCACTAGCACTACTTTGGCATATTTTTAGCGCGCGACGATTTTAGAGATTCCCAGGATGGGTTTTCGATGATTCATAGGAGGTCGGCTTTT
>NZ_JAZHLJ010000286.1:0-570 GCF_036549495.1 Aurantimonas sp. C2-5-R2 | reverse complement strand
GTCGAAGAGATCACCGAACCATTGCTCGAACACT
Source organism: Aurantimonas sp. C2-5-R2 (assembly GCF_036549495.1). Lineage (NCBI taxonomy): Bacteria > Pseudomonadati > Pseudomonadota > Alphaproteobacteria > Hyphomicrobiales > Aurantimonadaceae > Aurantimonas > Aurantimonas sp. C2-5-R2. Next base: position 536 of record NZ_JAZHLJ010000286.1, on the reverse strand, counting down.
TCGACCTCGGCCTGTGTGACCGGAACGGGATGGGGCCAGTCGTCGGTGACGGTCCATATGGACAGGTCATGTTTGGGCGGTCGGCCCATGGGCACATGGTATCCGAGCAGGTTTTCAAGCTGCTCCGATACGGTCGGCGGCCTGACGCGCCGGGAACGAGACGCTGCCCCTGCGCCGTCGTCCGCGCGATCAGAGGTCATCGAAGTCGAACTTGCTGCTGGGCCGCCATAACGCGGGGCTGGCGACCCAACGGTCGATGTCGGATTCATGCCATCCCGCGCCGTTAGCGCTGATCCTCATCTGGGCGGGGAACGTGCCCTCGGCGATCTTGCGGTAGATAGTGGAGCGAGACAGGCCCGTCCGGGCGAGGACGGTATTCAGGCGGACGATACGGTCTGGTGCGGGCATGGATGCGATGCCTCCGGCTGGCGGTTTTTGACGGCTTTTTGTCCAGTCAGGACAGGCCCTTGCCGGGGCGCAAGAGGGTTCGGGGAATCGTCGCGGCGCCGGATGGAAACGGCGGCACATAGGACGGT
>NZ_JAZHLJ010000287.1:0-570 GCF_036549495.1 Aurantimonas sp. C2-5-R2 | reverse complement strand
GTCGAAGAGATCACCGAACCATTGCTCGAACACTTCGACCTCGGCCTGTGTGACCGGAACGGGATGGGGCCAGTCGTCGGTGACGGTCCATGTGGACAGGTCATGTTTGGGCGGTCGGCCCATGGGCACATGGTATCCGAGCAGGTCTTCAAGCTGCTCCGATACGGTCGGCGGCCTGACGCGCCGGGAACGGGGCGCTGCCCCTGCGCCGTCGTCCGCGCGATCAGAGGTCATCGAAGTCGAACTTGCTGTTGGGCCGCCATGACGCGGGGCTGGCAACCCATCGGTCGATATCGGACTCTCGCCAACCGGCTCCGTTGATGCTGATCCTGAGCTGCACGGGGAACGTGCCCTCGGCGATCTTCCGGTAGATGGTGGAGCGGGACAGGCCCGTTCGGGCGAGGACGGTGTTCAGGCGGACGATACGGTCTGGTGCGGGCATGGATGCGCTGCCTCCGGCTGGCGGTTTCTGACGGCTCTTTGTCCAGTCAGGACAGGCCCTTGCCGGGGCGCAAGAGGGTTCGGGGAATCGTCGCGGCGCCGGATGGAAACGGCGGCACATAGGACGGT
>NZ_JAZHLJ010000285.1:0-582 GCF_036549495.1 Aurantimonas sp. C2-5-R2 | reverse complement strand
GCTCTGTCCGGCATCGCGGCGGAAGCCCTCCAGAGCGGATCAGGCATCGCATCGCGCACCATCGCCAGCATGGAACATGGCTGGCGGAACGGCCGCGATCTGCTCACCAGCGGTGACGTGCTGGTGATCGATGAGGCCGGCATGGTCGGCACGCGCCAGATGGAGCGCGTGCTGTCCCATGCCGCCGACGCCGGCGCGAAGATTGTCCTGGTCGGCGATCCGCGGCAGCTACAGTCCATCGAGGCGGGCGCGGCTTTCCGCTCGATCCATGACCGCCACGGCGGAGCGGAAATCAACGAGGTTCGCCGCCAGCGTGAGCACTGGCAGCGCGACGCCACGCGCGAACTGGCGACCGGCCGAACCGGCAATGCGATCCATGCCTATGACAGTCATGGCATGGTGCATGAAGCTCCAGCGCGGGAACAGGCGCGCGATGATCTGATCGACCGCTGGGACCGCGACCGGCAGGCCGAACCGGATCGCAGCCGGATCATCCTCACCCATACCAATGCCGAGGTCCGCGCCCTCAATGACGGTGCGCGGGAGCGAATGCGGGACGCGGGCGATCTGGGTGAGGACGTA
>NZ_JAZHLJ010000283.1:0-587 GCF_036549495.1 Aurantimonas sp. C2-5-R2 | reverse complement strand
GACCTCGCGCGACAATTAGGAAACCTTCGACCTCGACCGCAGGCGCTTATCGTAATTGACGCTGCCGCTCATCCCAATCGTCGCTCTATAATCACGTGAAAAAAAGACTGCGCATGCGAGCGAGAAGAGGAACGCGCTTTCGTTTTCTGGACCTATGTCGCGGCGCTCGCGCCTTCGGACAAATTGCGGGAGGCGGCGGAGCAGGTGGGCAGGGAAGAGCTTGGTCACGTCGCGACGCTGTGGCACGAACGAAGGCGTGCGTTCCACGCGCAACGGGCGGCATCTTCCGCCGGCAACGAGAATTGGAGCCTCGACGTCCTCGAACGGCGGCTGTCGGATCATCTCGGGAATGCGGCTGCAATTGCCGGCGATGAAGCAGCTGAATCGTTGAAGAAGCTGGCGTGGGAGGCCGGCGACCGCGCGGACAGTCTTTCCCGAGCGCTTTTCGGCGACTCGCTGCTGTTGCAATGAGCTCCGGCAGAGACCGCGGACCGGACAGGGGAATCGCATTTGGGATTTGGCGTATCGCTTTGAGCTGAAATGGATTCGGATGTCGGCCTTTGCGAAAGGAGCCGCCGATGTCCTGG
>NZ_JAZHLJ010000284.1:0-587 GCF_036549495.1 Aurantimonas sp. C2-5-R2 | reverse complement strand
GCGCTGCATCCGTCGCTCCCGTTGCCGCACCGGCAGATGCGAGTTCTCCGCGCGGGTGTTCAATCGGCCGCCCGTCACATGGCGCCTGTTCGCCCCGAGTTGCCGCAGGGCGGCACCATAGGAGGGCAGCTTGTCGGTGATCCAGTGCTCCGGCGCAGCGCCATGCTTCTTCAGTAATTTCCGCATCAGCCTGAGCGCCGAACGCTTGTCCCGCCTGGCCTGGACCAGAATGTCGAGCACCTCATCCTCGTCATCGACGGCCCGCCACAGATACATGGGCTTGCCACCGATCGAGACCAACACCTCGTCGAGGTGCCAGCGTCTGCTCGGCCGCTGCCGCGGCCGGCGCAGCTTGCGTGCGGACAGCATCCCGAACTTCAGCGCCCAGCGCCTGACGGTTTCGTAGGAGACCTCGACACCGCGTTCGGCGAGCAGGTCCTCGACATTGCGGTAGCTCAGCGGGAAGCGGAAATACAGCCAGACGGCGTGCTGGATGATCTCGGGCGGGAAACGATGGCGGCTATAGCTGATGCTCGACATCCCCCTATCCTACTCCGCTTTCGCTTCGGATCCAGCTAACGTGTCAA
>NZ_JAZHLJ010000282.1:0-590 GCF_036549495.1 Aurantimonas sp. C2-5-R2 | reverse complement strand
GCTTGGTCGCAAACGCAGTTTCCGGCGGTACGTGCGCCGCCGCCATGCGAGCTGGATCATCCGTCCAAGCCTTCGGCAGATACAGCGCCCGGTCGATAAATGCGTGGCCGTGGCACGAGACGTAGGACGCAAACACACCGATCTGGCAGTTGGTGATCTTGCCGGCCGAACCCGTGTACTGACGTCCAACCCCGCAGGAGGCCTTGCCCTGCTTCAGAAAGCCGGTCTCGTCGATAACCAGCACGGCTTGCGGATCGGCGAGCGTCTCCACAACGTAATCCCGCACGATGTCGCGCAGCACATCGGCATCCCACCGACCGCGGCCAAGAATCGCCTGCTGGCGCCAAGGCCCGGGATCCCCCGCCGCTTCCGCCCGCATCCAGCCAGTCTTGCGCCGCTCATCCCCGAGAAGTCCATCCAGGAACAAGCCCGCTGAAACCGCCACGCGCTCCTGCGTAAACAGCGGCTGGATTCGTCGCTTCACATCCCGCAGCGAAGAGGCCCAAAGCTCCAGCGTCGTCTCGATCGATGCGCCCATCATCCATGACCTCCGAATCATGGTCGCCCATGGATTCAGAACTCGTCGAAAG
>NZ_JAZHLJ010000281.1:0-599 GCF_036549495.1 Aurantimonas sp. C2-5-R2 | reverse complement strand
GGGGTCCCGCCTTCGTTGTGGTGCGGTTGCCTGACGGACGCCGTCGCTCAATCCGGCGTTCGGTAACCGACCTTGGGAGCGAAACGTCGGCGGGGTCGGACGGCTCGCGCGCCATTGCCCGCATCAGCGTGCGGACACTGCTCACATTGATGCGCCATTTGAACAGCAAGGTTGCCTCTCCTATCAGGGAGGTGATTCGCGATGAACGTCCAGTCGAATCCGCGTCGCTCAGTGGCCCAAACCTTCNGCGCCATTGCCCGCATCAGCGTGCGGACACTGCTCACATTGATGCGCCATTTGAACAGCAAGGTTGCCTCTCCTATCAGGGAGGTGATTCGCGATGAACGTCCAGTCGAATCCGCGTCGCTCAGTGGCCCAAACCTTCGCGCGACTTCCGGCGCCCACCAAAATGACAGCGCCGAGTCTTTGGCTCCTCTTGCCGATGGAGACGCAAAGGCAGATCGCGCAGACACTGGCACCGATGCTCCTGCGGATCTGGCGGCCCGATGGAGGCTTATCCCGTTGTCCCAGGTGCCACCATATCTAGCAACTGCCCTGTCTCTGACGCCTGATTTTGGTCGTCGGTCTGGGCTCTGCGC
>NZ_JAZHLJ010000280.1:0-607 GCF_036549495.1 Aurantimonas sp. C2-5-R2 | reverse complement strand
AAGGTGTAGATGCCGGAATTGTGCCCGTCGCTGAAAGCGATGCCGAGTGCATAATTGCCGACGCTCCATATCCGCGCCGGTACAACGTCGAGCGGCATTGTCGCCGGGTCCAGCAGTCGCTTCCCGCTCACCTCGTCACGGCAGGCAGCGCAGCGGCAGGCGAGGCGCAGATCACGCGGGTCGATCCTCTGCTCGCGATCGGACCAACGGATCATCAGCCCAGTGCCGTCGTATTCCAGCGCCAAGGGCCGGTCGGATGCTGCATCCGGCACAGGGGTAGGCTGGCCCTTGCCGGACGTCACATCCCAGTCAAATGGAATCTGAAGACCTCCCGCCGGACTCATGTCTGCGGTCAGGGCGTTCGCAATCGCTGTATAGGCAAGTGCCGCGGGACTGTCGGCAGCCGATGCCGTCAGCGGCACGCCGCTGTCGCCACCATCGACGATCGCCGGGTCGAGCGGTATCGCACCGAGATATGGCACGCCGAGGCTGGCCGCGATGCTCTCGCCACCGCCCTGACGGAAGATGTGCGTGACCTCCCCGCAGGAGGGGCAGGTAAAGCCGCTCATGTTCTCGACGATCCCCAGGATCGGCACGTTCACCTGCT
>NZ_JAZHLJ010000028.1:0-48869 GCF_036549495.1 Aurantimonas sp. C2-5-R2 | reverse complement strand
CCTCAGTGGAATCGGCACCCCGAGCCTAACGGCTCGAGGCGGGCAACGCCGCCCACTTCAGAGTTTCAACAGAGACCGGGACATTCCCCGAATAAACCCGGGCGATGCGGCGATATACTACAATATTGCCGGGACACTTCAAGAAAAAGGTGAGGTAGAGGAATCCGTCCGTCACTATCTTCGAGCGCTCGAACTCGCTCCCGATTACCACAAGGCGCGAGCGCAGCTTTTGCACCAGCTGGCGCATCTGTGCGACTGGGATCGACTGCAATCCTTCAGCACGGGCACGGCGACCCTGGGGATCGTCGGCGAGCCGGTCGAGCCGTTCGCTTTGTTGTTCCTGGAAGACTCGCCCTCGCGCCAGCGTATCCGCTCGGAACGGTTTGCCGCTAAGAGGTTCGAGGCGAGCCCCCTCCCCATACCGATTCGGACTGTCGTTCCGCGGAAAAACTTGCGCATCGGTTATTTCTCAGCCGATTTTCACAGCCACGCGACCATGTATCTTCTCTCCCAAGTCCTGCTGGGGCATGATCGAAGTTCGTTCGAGATTTACATCTATTCCTATGGCACCAAGCAGGACGAATGGATCACGCCCACCCTGAAGAACGCCGTTACCCGTTTTCAGGATGTGCGGGAATTGTCCGATCTTGATCTGGCCGGCCTCGCCCGTCGTGATGGCCTCGACATCGCCGTCGATCTGAAAGGCTATACGCGGAATTCGCGGTCCGGCATTTTCTCGCACCGCCTGGCGCCGATCCAGATCAGTTATCTCGGATATCCCGGCACGATGGGCACCCGCTTCATCGATTACATTATCGCGGATGACGTGGTCATTCCGCCCTCGCACCGTGAACACTATACCGAGAACGTCATATACCTTCCCCATTCGTATCAGCCGACCGACAATAGCAGAGAAATTCCGGACAAGCCGTCGAGCCGCCAGCAATTCGGGTTGCCGCCAGACGGCTTCGTCTTTTGCTGCTTCAATGCGACCTACAAGATCACCCAGCGCGAATTCGCCATCTGGATGCGCCTTCTCGACAAGGTCGATGGAAGTGTTCTTTGGCTGTTGCGATCCAACAAGTGGGCCGAAGCGAACCTTCGTGCGGCGACCAGGACGCACGGAATCGATGAATCACGGCTCGTCTTCGCGGAACGGCAGCCGCATCTTGAGCATCTGGCGCGGCACCAGCATGCGGATCTTTTCCTCGACACGTTCAACGTCAATGCCCATACGACGGCGAGCGATGCTCTATGGGCCGGGCTGCCGATCGTCACGAGAATGGGCGAGCAATTCGCGGCAAGAGTGGCCGCGAGCGTCTTGCATGCCGCAGGGCTTCCAGAACTGATAACCGATTCCGACGAGGCCTATGAGATGCTCGCCCTCGACCTGGCGACGGATCGATGCAAGCTCGACGCGATCAAGCAGAAGCTTTCCGACAATCGTCTCACCCAGCCGCTGTTCGACAGCAGACGCTATACGAAACATCTGGAAGCTGCCTATCGGCAGGCCTATCAGCGCTATATTGACGGCAAGGCAGCCGACACGATCCGGGTGGAAGACGATATGGCGGGGTGATTGCCCAGACGGCAGATCGATCTCGCGATCGCAGCGACCGTAAGATCGGCCGACCGCACCTGGTTGCCCGGCGTACATTGCAATCCGCAAGAACTACAGGGCGTTTCAGACACGCCTCAGAAAACCGTCCGGTGAGGCCGTGATCATCAGCTTGTGCTCGATGTCCTTGTCGATCTCGAAGTGCAGGGACTGGCCGTCTCGGCCAGTCCGTCCGGTGGTGTTCAGCGCCTCCATGTACTCCCAGACCGCTGTCTTGGGGTTGTTACCTTTGCCCCATGGACGATCGGCGCACATGTCTGCGGGAAGGTTCTCCACGCCGCTATCCCAAACCACGCAGTAACACCCCTTGGACGTCAACGGTGCATACAGTTCAAGCTCCTCCAGCACATGCGCGTGGGTGTGATTGGAGTCCAGGAACACCATGACGCGCTCATAGCCATCGGCATGCGCATAAATCGCCTCCGCCGACTCCCGCGAAATGGACGACCCCTCGAGCAAATGGATCATGCGTCGCAGCGGATGGGCATCCAAGCCTTCGCGGTTATGCGCTCTGATGTCGATATCGACGCCGACGACCTTGCGCCGGCTCGCCTTCGGGTCGATCACGGTCCCGGCTTCGACTGCATCGCAATAATCGAGCAGCGCCAACATCGAGGCGCTCATGATCAAGGATCCGCCGTGAGCAATGCCGGTCTCGACGATCAGGTCGGGGCGGCACGCCCAGATCAATTCCTGGATGGCATAGATGTCCTGAGGCACCTGAATGATCGGCCGTCCAAGCCAGCTGAAATTCTGCGCGTAGCGATGCCGGATGGCCTCGCGAATCCAGATATTGCTCAGTCCGATAAAATCTCGGTCTTCACCGGCATCGCGGATATTCGATGCCACGAAATTGCGAAACTGTTCAGCGGGGTCCATCTCGTCTCCAATCGGCGCGCATTCCGAGGCGTCCTGTCGGCCCTGGCAGGCCCTGCAGTAAGGCGAATCGGCAGCAACGCACAAGCGGATGCTTCAAGGGCCAGGCGCGGCGTCGGTGATGGTCGGGCAGAGAGGGGTACAACGTGGCGGTGGCGAAGACCGCCGACGTCGGCAATGGTTGTCGACAGGCACTTGCCGCCATCTGGAATCGACGAAACCGCCGTCCGTCCGGCTTATCATCAGGCCCACACAAGCGAGTCTCCCTTAAGTCAATCAGGTGATTCTCGGGGACTTCTGGCAGATTTTGATGCAGCGTCATTCACCGTTTTCATCTGTAGCGCCATGCAAATCGGCGCATGCAGAAGCCCGGAATAAGGCATGAAAGTCGTTATCCTGGCGGGCGGCCGCGGCTCGCGACTGGCCGAGGAAACCTCGGTGCGACCGAAGCCGCTGGTGGAGATCGGCGAAAAGCCGATCATCTGGCACATCATGAGCATCTACGCCCATTTTGGCTTCAAGGACTTCATCGTCTGTGCCGGCTACAAGGGCTACCAGATCAAGGAATATTTCGCGAACCTCGTTCTGCACCACAGCGACGTCACGGTAGATCTCGGCCGGAACCTGATCCACTATCACCAATCGGACAAGCTCGATTGGCGCGTCAGCGTGATCGACACCGGTCTCGACACTATGACAGGCGGGCGGCTGAAGCGCGCCAAGCCGTATCTTACGCCGGGCGAGCCCTTTTGCATGACTTATGGCGATGGGGTCGCCGACGTGGACGTGGCCCGCGAAGCTGCGTTTCATCGCGCGCACGGGCTCAAGGCGACAATGTGTACCGTGGCACCACCCGGCCGTTTCGGCACGGTCAATATCGAGGGCGAACGCGTCTCGGCCTTCGTGGAGAAGCCCACGGCCGACACGCAACGCATCAATGGCGGCTTCTTCGTCCTGCAACCGGAGGTGCTCGATCTCATCGAGGGCGACGGCACGGTATGGGAGAGCGGGCCGCTGGAACGGCTGGTCGCCGAAGGCCAACTCGCCTCCTTTCGCCATGATGGCTTCTGGCGTCCCATGGACACGCTGCGCGAACGTATTCACCTCGACGAAATGTGGAATGCCGGCGCCGCGCCATGGAAGGTTTGGACGTGACCGGATTCTGGACCGGCCGTCGCGTCCTCGTCACCGGTCATACCGGCTTCAAGGGCGGCTGGCTCTGTCTGTGGCTGGAGCGCCTGGGGGCGCAGGTGACGGGCGTTGCCCGCGCGCCCGAGACCGAGCCGGCGCTTTATCACCTGCTTGGCCCCTGGAGCGGCCATGAACATCATCTCGCCGACATCCGCGATCTGTCGGCGCTGGCGCCGCTGGTAAATACGGCGCGCCCGCAAGTGGTGTTTCATCTGGCTGCCCAGCCGTTGGTGCGGCGGTCCTATGCCGAGCCGGTCGAGACCTTCGAGACCAATGTCATGGGCACGGTGAATCTTCTTGCGGCCATTCATGGGGCGCCGGATGTGCAGGCGGTGGTGGTGGTGACCACCGACAAGGTCTATGCCCATCGCGATGATGGTCGTCCGTTTGACGAGGACGACCGGCTCGGCGGCAATGACCCCTACAGCTGCTCGAAGGCCTGTGCCGAACTCGTCGTCCAGGGTTTCCGCGACAGTTTCTTCGGTTCGGGCGGCCCGGCACTGGCCACCGCCCGCGCCGGCAATGTGGTCGGCGGCGGCGACTGGTCGGAGGATCGGCTGGTGGCCGATTGCGTGCGTTCGCTCGAAGCGGGGAGGCCCGTCCATCTACGCGCGCCGCGCTCGATCCGGCCCTGGCAGCATGTGATTGAGCCGCTGGCGGGCTATCTGAAACTGGCGCAGGCGCTGACGGAGGAGCCGGCCCGCGCGCCGCAGGCTGTGAATTTCGGTCCGGACCCGGATCAGTCCGCCACGGTAGCCGAGATGGCGGAGCGGCTCGCCGCCGCTTGGGGCGCTGCCGAAGCCTGGCTTGCCGACGAGGGACCGCATCCGCCCGAGGCGAAGGCGTTGCGTCTGCGCTCGGATCGCGCCGCCGAGGCACTGGGCTGGCGACCCCGCCTATCGCTGGACGAAACCCTTACCTGGACCGCCGACTGGTATCGCGCTCACCGCGCCGGTGCCGACATGCGCGAATTCACGACGACGCAGATTGCCGCCTATGAAGAGCGGGCGTCGCGATGAGATTCATTGAGACGAAGGTGGCCGGCGCCTGGGAGATCGAGATCGAGCCACTCTCCGACGAGCGGGGTTTTTTTGCGCGCGCGTTTTGCGCGGAAACCTTCGCGGCGCGAGGGCTGATGGATCGATTCGTTCATGCCGACATTTCCTTCAACCCCTCCCGGGGCACGCTGAGAGGGATGCATCTCCAGGCTCCTCCGAGGGCTGAGATCAAGCTCGTTCGCGCCGTGCGCGGCCGAATTTTCGATGTCGCCGTGGATCTGCGACCGCAGTCGCCGACCTATCTCGGCCATGCCGCCGTCGAACTCGACGCGAGCCGCTGGAACGCCCTCTATGTGCCCGCCGGCTGTGCCCACGGGTTCCTTACCCTCGAAGACGATTGCGAGGTCCTCTACCTCGTCTCCGAGATCTACGCCCGCGACCTCGCCCGCACCTTCCGCTGGAACGATCCCGCCTTCGGCGTGAACTGGCCGGCCGAACCCCAGATCATCTCGGCCCGTGATGCCAATGCAGAGGACTTCAAGCCATGAACGCTCCCTTCGATCCCGCAAAGCTGCCTGCCAGCGCGCCCACCACAGTCATGGAGGCGCCGTCCGATGTGACGCTCAGCATCTGCGTCCCCACCTACAATCGCGCGCGCTTCCTCGAACATCTCTTTCCGCATCTGGCCGAGGCGAGCCAGGCCTTCGACTTCACCTATGAAATCGTTGTCTCGGACAATGCTTCGCCGGACGATACGGCCACCGTGGTCGAGCGCTTCCAGGCGGACGGCTTGCCGATCCGCTATTTCCGTCAGGAAGAGAACAAGGTTCTTTCCAACCTCCTCAGCGCCTTCCACCACGCGCGCGGACGCTATCTCGTCTATCTGGCGGATGATGATCTGATCGTACCGGAGGCGCTGGCCGACAACATCCGCTTCATGCTGGCCAATCCGGAGATCCGGGCCTGCTACACCCCGTGGGACATCTACGACGATGTGAACAAGGCCTCGCATCAGTTGTTTTATCAGCTGGATAGCGAACTCGCTGTCTTCCATCCCGGTCAGGAGGTGGATCTGCTCAACATGCTCGTCAAAAATCACATCATCCCGGAGATCGCGATCTACCGGGCCGATGCCGTGCGCTGCATCGTCTCGGCGCCACGCTTCTGTTACTGGGCGTTCAGCTATCTCGCCACAATCGCCGCGCAAGGGCCGATCGCCTTCCGGCAGATGCCCTACTACCGCTCGGTGACACTGTCGCCCGTCATGCCCAACCGGTCCCAGGAAGGAACTGCCGATAACCTGACCAACTGGGACAGCTTTCGAGGTGGCATCGAATATATGATTTTCAGCCTACTGCGCCGGCACAACGTAACCCCCGACGCGGAAGTACGGCTGGCGTTCCGCGACATGGTGGACAGCTTTCTGCAATTGCGTATGCGCGTGACCTTGAGACTGTGGCTGGGCCGCCGGGATTATATCCGCGCCTATGAAATCCTCTGCCGCCTGAACTATCTCAACCCCAACGCGATCGAGGGGATCGACAATCTGGAGAAGCTGTCGCCGTTGATCATGGCGCAGACGCTGGCTCGCCTCGCCAACGGCATCGCCGGAATCGACCGCGTAGTGCTGGCCGGTATCGGCGACAGCGATGCCGTCGGGACCATGTTGCGGGATCTGGGGCTGGAGGAGCGTATCCGGGTTGAAGCCGCCTCGGATGCGCCTGACGAAGGCGCCCGGACTGGCTGCCTTGTCTTCATTGGACAAGAGGATCTGCGCCAGGATTTTGTGGATCAAGGCTATGAATCTGGGCTCATCGTCAGCGAAAGGAATATCAGCGCCAACATTCTGATCTAAGCAACTCCTTGCCCGCTGGCTGAACACCTCTTCCACGCTCTCACAAGCCGACTCGTGTCCGCTTGCCGCCGCGGCTAAAGTCGAGCATTGACCGACCAGCCACATCGGTGGCGCCGGACCGCATTGGAGGCGAACGAGTGAGATCGACCCGACGCAATGGAGCGATCTGGTGAACTGCAGGCACTGCGGCGGCGCCCTTCGTCTGCCGTTTCTCGATCTCGGCAGCGCTCCGCCCTCCAACGCCTACCTCACCGAAGAGGCGCTGCGGGAGCCGGAAATCTGGTTCCCACTGCGGCTGCTGGTCTGTGGCAGCTGCTGGCTCGTGCAGACCGAAGATCACGCCGGCCGCGCCGCACTGTTCACCGATGACTACGCCTATTTCAGCTCGTTTTCGTCTTCCTGGCTGGCGCATGCGAAGCGGTATGTGGAAGCGATGATCGCACGCTTCGACCTCGGAGCTGAAAGTTCGGTCGTCGAGATCGCAGCCAATGATGGCTATCTCCTGCAATATGTCGCCGCCGCCGGTATCCCCTGCTATGGAATCGAGCCGACCGCCGGCACAGCCGCATCGGCGCGCGTCAAAGGACTCGAGATCATCGAGAGCTTCTTCGGCAATGCGCTGGCCGAAACCTTGGTCGAGCACGGCCGACAAGCCGACCTCATAGCGGCGAACAACGTGCTGGCGCATGTGCCGGACATCAACGACTTCGTGGCAGGTTTCGCCAAGTTTCTGAAGCCGAGTGGCGTTGCGACATTCGAGTTTCCGCATCTGCTAATGATGGTGCGGGACAACCAGTTCGATACCGCCTACCACGAACACTATTCCTACCTGTCACTGACGGTGGTGGAGCGAATCTTCACCCACAACGGACTGTTGGTTTTCGACGTCGAGGAACTGCCGACCCACGGTGGCAGCCTGCGGGTCTTCGCCCAGCGCCGCGATACGGCCATCCATCCCGTGTGCGCATCCGTTCCGGCGCTACGGGAGCGGGAAGCAAACGCGGGTATGAGCGACGCCGATTTCTATCGCGGTTTTCAGGTCGCGGCCGAGCGGGTCAAGGACGATCTGACGCGCTTCCTGATCGATGCCAAGCGCCAAGGCCTGACCGTTGGCGCGTACGGCGCGGCGGCCAAGGGCAACACTCTTCTCAACTTCGCCGGCGTGAAACGCGACCTTCTGCCCTATGTCGTGGATAAGAACCCGGTCAAACAGGGACGATTCATGCCCGGCAGCCGCATTCCGATCGTCGCGGAAGCTCACTTGCGGGCATCGCGGCCAGACCGTGTCCTGATCCTGCCCTGGAACCTCGCCGATGAGGTCATGGCCCAATTGGCTTACATCCGCGAGTGGGGTGGCGCCTTCGTTACTGCCGTGCCGAGGATAAACCTTATCTGACGGGTCGCGGAGAGATGCTGTCGGCGCAAGCCCAGCGCATCCGAGTCAGAGGACGCTTACGACGCGACGGTTCGCGTCTCGTCGCGCGGGCGCGACGTCTGCCATGGTTGAGATCCGACCAAGGGGGCGAGGCTTGGATCGTCTGGAAAGCAGGCGCGAAAATGCCCAATGCTGCCCTTGGATGGGCTTTCGGAGAGCAGATGCGCGCTGTCCCTCCTTCCCGCTTCTTGCGGGTCCGCGCGTAAGCTGGAGAGGAACCAGGCGCGCGAATCGCGCCCCAGAGCTGCGACAAAATCACGGCGCTGGCGGGGGTAGTCGGCCAATCGTGCATAGGTCTCGGCGAAGACGCCCAGCGTTTTCGCGGGCGTGCGCGACCTTGCCATGTCGGCAGCCGCCGCGGCTCCCAGCTTCGCCACCTCGCCGGCGTTTTGCCGTATCCGGTCGAGCAACGACGCGCACTGGGCGACATCCCCCACGACGAAGCCGTTACGGCCATGGCGCACGATACTTCGTTCGGCCGGGTTATCCCACACGATGGGCGTAGCTCCCATCGACATGGCTTCAACCAGTGCGTTCTCGCCTGTGCCGTAGTGGCCTGGGCTCAGGAGATAAAAGAAGACGTCGATCCCTTTCAGGACCGCACGCGGATCTTTGGCATAGCCCTCGAACCGAATTCTCTCGGGATATCGCATAGCGGCGGCGCGGGCTGCGACCTCCCCCGTTGGGTCAAGGTGACCCCACATGGAGACGCGAATGTCACCGTCCATTGCATCGATCACATCGAAAATAGCCGGGTGCATTTTGATGAAATCGAGCGTGCCGAGATAGCCATAGCGCAAAGGGTGTCGGGGACTCACCCGGCGCTTGGGCGAGGCGAAGCCGAAGCCCGAATTGGCGATGCCGAACGCCTCCGGGCGTGCCTCCACCAACGGCAAGAGATTGGTCGCTTCCAGTGAGCAGGGAGAGGTGAAGAGCGTACGATCCGCCTCAGCCAAAAGGCCGGCCGGAATGAGCGGCTGGCCAAGACCCGAAATATGGACCCATAGCGCCAGACGCATCGCCGGGAGGGGTGTGGTGGCGAGCGAATGATAGACACGGGGATGGTTCCACCATTCCACTTGCACCACATCCGCCGCTTCGACCAGATCGCAAAGCCGCTTGCTGCCGGGGCGGACAACAATGTGCCCGCCGGCCTCCGCGATGCGCCTGACGAAGGTAGTGTCGCGCGGCTCTTCCAGGAGAACGTATGTATGGCACAGGTGACGCCCTCCGTCCGCAGGCTCGTCTCGGCTGGCTTCGGCCAGCACGGCGTGGGCCTTGCCGACGCCGCCACCAAGATGAGCGCAGATGTGGAGGATGTTCACTCAGCCGCTTCCAATATCGGCCGCCGTCCGCCGGGCGCCGCGATCGCAGGATCGAGCGTGACCTCTGCTTTGAATTTGGCCAGAAGCTCGACTCGATAGGGATCGATATTGTCCGGAAGGCAGTGACTGAGTTGGCCGCAACCGCTGCAGACGTTATTTTCGCAACGCTTGCCTTCAAGGTGCTGCAGGCGCAGCGCGTTCATAGCGTTGGAATTCCAGATCGCCTTCATCGACGTCGTCCTGACGTCGCCAATGATCAGCTTGCGCCCCCAGTCGAGAAAGCAGGAACTGACGAGCCCGTCGGCATTCACCGAATAACCATAGAAAATGTAGGGACAGGTCTGCGTCGTCGCGACCGGCTGCTGGTAGATTCCTTGGGTGATCTTGACTCCCGTGTGGGCTTCGATGTCGAACTCCGGCCAGCATGGCGCGAAGTTTTCAATGAAGATGCGATCGCAATGGTCGCCGAAGGTGTCAAAGAATTCCTGCCGCTGCGCCTCGGTGATCAGCTCGCCGGGGATCTTGACCACCACTTCGCACTGGCCCTTGTTTTCGTAGAGCCATTTGACGTTCGTGACGAAGCCTTCGAAGTCGAAATCGAAGCCAGTGAAGCGCCTGTATTGCTCGCGCGTCATGCCGTCGACGGAAATGTTGATTTTGTCGAGGCCGGCTTTCAGTACCGGGCCGAGGCGTTCCGGGGTCAGGAAGGTTCCGTTGGTGGTGGTATCGATATAGTCGACATACCCGCTCGCCTTGGCATAGGCGATCATGTCGGCGAGGCGCTTGTTCAGGAACGGCTCGCCGTCCTTATATAGCCGCAACACCTTGATGGGTTTCTCAAACTCGGCGAGATCGTCCACGATCTTCGTGAATACGTCGAACTTCATGGCGCCCTGGTAGCGACCGGTCTCGCGGATCATGTCGCGATGGCCGGTAGGGCAGAACGTACACTGGAAATTGCACGAGCTGGCGGGATCGACGAAGACGACGAATGGGGTCTCGAGCGGAATAACGGTCTCGAGCGCCGTCCGGTCGTCGAGGTTTATGCGCGGCTTGATTTCTGCCTTCATGAATTCGGACTTATCCTCAGTTTCCAGCCGGTACCAGGTTGCACACGCCGACGACCGCCGTTGGATCTCCTGGCCGCGGCTCGGCGGCGCCAAATTCCAGCAGGTCACGGCGCCCCATTGCGTCCGCCACACGCTCGGCGAGCTGCCGAACAGTAACGGCGCGACCAGAGCAGATGTTAATTGCGCCAGGCTGCCCTGTGTCAACCACCTGCGCCACCATGGCACCGGCTGCGCGGACATCGAGAAAATCGCGTAGCTGCGTGCCCGATGAGAGCCGGGCCACCTGTCCGCGATCGATCTGCTGGCGGACATAAGCGGCGAGACGACTGGGGTGCTCCCCCTCGCCATAGAGATAAAACAGCCGGGCCCATGAGAACGTGGTGTCGGTCTCTGCAAAGAAGGCGCGGACCGTCTGGAACAAGGCGAGCTTTGCCGTAGCGTAGAGTGTCGTTGGTCCGAGCGGCGATTCGCTGCTCAGATGCGCAGATGGCAGCGCATATTCGAAGCAGGTCCCGATGCCGATGACGTGGCCGACACCGGCAGACGCGGCCCCACGCGCCAGCGCCAGGCTGCCACGAACGCAATCGAGGTTTTCCGGCGCGTGGAGATAAATGCCGGGGGTCGCAAACCATGCCGCATGGATGATGGCGTCCACCCCGGCGCTCGCCTTAGACCAGAACGCCGGCTCTTCCGCGAACAGGTCCTCGGTCTCGATAATGTCGGCTTCTGCGGCCAGCCGGCCGCCAGTGCCAGTGCGCAGCACCACCCGCACGCTGTGGCCGTTCTCGCTCAACGCGCGGTGGATTTGCCGTCCGACGAAGCCAGTGGCGCCAGTGAGCAAAACTGTCTTGGCGGGAAGCGAGCCCGGCCGCATTGAGGCGGGACAGTCGGTATCGGGCCGAGGTTCAGTCTGCATGGCGGCGCTGCCGTTCGCATTGCTGTATCGTGATCACACTGCCACCGGTCAGATGGCTCATGGCGGGAATCACTGTGGCCACCGCGCAAGCGCCACAAGGTTTGCGGCAGGGAGCGCGTTCAGGGTGCCGTTCGGTAGACTGCGGCGACAAAAGCCGCAGATTGATGACGCCGTATAGCCCGCCGAGCCTGGGAACTCCAGGCGGAGCGGTCAAATGCGCGAGAAAGGGATTGGGCCGAGGTGCGGCAGCGTAATTGGGAGAACCGGCTGTCGCGGCTGCGCGAAGAATGGTGGGTGGCGTGACCTCTGTTTGCCCCGCTGCATCCCCCGGTCGCGATGACCGGGTCAGCCGCCATTTCGACACCATGCCTGATTCCAGCGGAGCTTCTGCTTTGCTCCGGGCGGTCAATGCTGCCGCGCCCGGCGGCAGTCCCGTGGTGCCCGGCAACCGTCCGCTCTGGCTCTATGGTGCCGGCGATCTGGGTAAGCTGGCCCGCAGTCATCTCGATGCGGTCGGCCAGCCCATCGCAGGCGTTGTCGATCGCAACGCCGAGGCGCATGCAAACGATCCGGCCTGGGCCGGCATCCCGGTGCACGCGCCCGAGACCGTGCCGAAGGAGGTGAAGGCGAAGGCGTTGCTCGCAATCTCCATCGTCACAAGCCCCTACGCGCCTTTGCACAAAGTGCTCAACGACCAGGGCTGGACCACATGCGTGCCCGTCTATGACGTGGCCGAGGCGTTCCGCGACAGCCATCCACTGAGCAATGGCTGGTTCGCCTCTCAGCTCTCCGAGCTGGAACTGGAAGAAGCCGGCCTGGTGCTGGCGGCCTTCGCCGACGATGCTTCCCGGGCGCATTACCTGCGCTTTGCCGCTTGGCGTCTCAGGCGGCAGGAGTGGGACTTCGCAGGTGCCCCGGTGGTCCCGCGGGAGCGCTTCTTCATCCCCGAGATCAAGGCGGCCCTGCGCCCCGACGAACGCTTCCTCGATGCTGGCGCCCACCATGGCGGCGTGACCGCCCGCCTGCTGGCGGAAACCGAAGGTGTCTTCTCGACGGTCTGGGCCGTGGAGCCCGACGAGGCCAGCCGGGCCGGGCTCCGATCCTATGTCGAAGGGCTTCCTCCGCAGCTGCGGGACCACATCCATGTGGTCGACGCCGTGCTTGGCGCGCGGCGCGAGCCGGTCCGCTTTCATGATGGTCTCGGCTATGCATCGCAGATCGCCGTTACAGGTCAGGTTCTGCGCTCCAGCGAGCCCTTGGACGACCTGGACCTCGACGTGACGTTCATCAAGCTGCATCTGGAGGGGGCGGAGCTCGCCGCTCTTATCGGCGCGCGGGAGACGTTGCACCGGTGCCGACCGCTCGTCGCGCTGACTGTCTATCACGATGCTGCCGGCCTGATCGAGACGCCGCGCTGGCTGGTGCGGAACCTGCCCGATTACGCAATTTTCATGCGCACCCATGCCTGGTGCGGCACAGGCGCCGTGCTCTATGCCCTTCCCAAAGAGAGGCTCGTTCCATGACCGTATCGGCCGCCGCCAATCGTTTCGTCATGGATCTCGGCATGAACAATGGCGACGACACTGCCTACTATCTCGGCAAGGGGTACGATGTCGTTGCGCTGGAGGCGAACCCGCGACTCGCCTTCGCCGGTCGCGCACGGTTTGCCCCCGAAATTGCCGCCAAGCGTCTGACGCTCGTCGAAGCCGCAATTTGGAAGACGTCCGGCATCGTGACCTTCCATGTCAATGACGACAACGATCATTGGAGCAGCATCGAGCCCGGTTGGGCGGGGCGCGACGACACGGCGACCCACCCGGTGGAAGTGCCCGCCGTGACTCTCGGCGACCTGTTCAAGC
Organism: Aurantimonas sp. C2-5-R2; assembly: GCF_036549495.1. NCBI lineage: Bacteria > Pseudomonadati > Pseudomonadota > Alphaproteobacteria > Hyphomicrobiales > Aurantimonadaceae > Aurantimonas > Aurantimonas sp. C2-5-R2. The sequence continues at coordinate 35,726 of NZ_JAZHLJ010000028.1, read as the reverse complement.
GCCATGGCTCGCCGTTCTACCTGAAGATTGACGTCGAGGGCGTGGACGGGCTGGTGCTGGACCAATTGCGGGAGCAACCCACCAAGCCTTCCTATGTGAGCGTCGAGGATTGCCGCTTCGGATTCGACTACATCGAAACACTGGCCGCTGCTGGGTATGACGGCTTCAAGCTGCTGGATCAGTCTACGGTGGGGGAGATGCGGGATACGGAAATCGACTACGACTTTCCCGCGTCATCCTCAGGCCCCTTCGCCGAGGATGTGCCGGGCCACTGGTTGGCCAAGCGGGAGTTCGTTGACCTCTATGCGAGGACGGTGCGCGACCGGTCGGGGCGCCGACTCGCACCGAGGACAAACTGGTGGGATATCCACGCGGCACGGCTCTGAAGCCGGGATCGACGCGAACGACCGCGAGCCGTTCGGTCCTGCATCAGAACTTCGTCAGGATGACCGAGCGCGTAGCCTTCAGCTACAATGGGAGAGAAGATCGCATTCGACCGCCACCGCCATCCCCCCCCTCGCGCCAGGAGGGACGGAGGCCGCGCCCATTTGACCCGGCCGACCGTAAAACCATGTCTGCCGAACGTCACGCAGGGATACGTCCCCTTTGGTCCGGACGCGAAGGTTCAGCGTCACACCAGCCTGTCATGCGACCTGACATCAGGCGCTTGCCGTCGAACTGGGGTCGTCGGCCCCGGTGTCTTTCCCAATCTGTCGTCCGACACGGAGCAGGCAGCGATCGCATCGGAGCCATCTGCCATGCCGCCTCCGAAGCGACAGATGTTCCCCTCAGGGGCGGAGCCGTTCTCGCCGGCACTTCCGCCGACCTCGTCATTTTCGCGGTGTTGTTTCGCAGTCGATTGGACCGGTCCGCTCGGTTCGCGGTACGCCGAAAGGCGATGGACGGGGCGGGGCAAGCCGCGCATGGTGCGGCCATCAGGAGCGGCGACCGGGTCTGACGATCATGGCAGTAGCGACGCCGTGATGTGTGCCCAACCGCTGATCGCAAGTCGGACGTGGACCATGCCGTGGCTCCAGGCCATCACCGCCCCTCCAGGACATCGGGAGTCCGACCAGTGAAAAAGCTGCTCTTCATCATTCCCCCCTATTTCAACGCGAACGACTATCTCGACAAGCATCGCGCGGCCGTGCTGCCCGCCTTCACGATCCCCTACGGGATCCTGTCGATGGAGGCCTATCTGGTCAAACACTGCGCCCAGCTGGGCGGCATGCGATTGCTGGATCTCAATGTCACGCTCAAGCGGTTGGTGGAAACGCGGACGGTCGATGCCCACGAGGCCGTCTTCAATGCCGAACTGCAAGCCGTTCTGGAGGAGTTCCAGCCCGATATCGTCGGCATTTCGGCGCTGTTCAACTCGTCGTTCGGGTATATCCAGCGGCTGGTAAAAGTCGCCAAGGATTTCGACCCCGGCATCCTCACGATCGCCGGCGGCGGGTTGCCCTCGGCGGCCTACAAGTTGATGCTCGACACCTGTCCGGATCTCGATGCCATCTGCAAGGGCGAGGGCGAACTGCCGCTCAAGGCGCTGATCGATTCAGACGATCAGGCGCAGGTCATCGCGAACCATCGCGCCTGGGTCGACCGGCCGGCGATTGCCAGGGGCAAGGCGCCGGCCCACGATTTCATCGCTGATCTCGATGACATCCCACCGATGAACTATTCGATCATCGATCTCGACAACTACAACCAGCGCGGGATCGACAAGCGCTACACCGACCAGCCGAAGCGGGAAATGGCGATTCACACCTCGCGCGGCTGTCCATTCCTGTGCGTGTTTTGCTCCAATCCCTCGCTGCATGGCCGCGATGTCCGCTTCATGTCGGTCGAGCGTGTGGTCGCGGATGCCAGGCGCATGCGCGACGATTTCGGCATGACCGTTCTCATGCTGGAGGACGACCACTTCTTCCATGACAAGGAGCGCGCCAAACGGCTGCTGCGGGAGCTGGCGAAACTCGACATACGCTGCGAGTTTCCCAATGGCGCCGCAGTCTATGCGATCGACGACGACATGGCTAAACTGCTGGCCGCAGCTGGGGTCTCGGCGGTGGCATTGGCCGTGGAATCGGGGTCTAACCATGTGCTCAACAACATCATCAAGAAGCCGCTGAAGAAGAAACTGATCAGGCCCGCGGTCGAAGCCTTGCGCAAGCACGGTGTGCGATCGCATGTGTTCATCGTCACCGGCCTGCCCGGCGAGCTTGACGAGCACCGGCAGGAAACGCTGGAGATGCTGCTGGAAAACGGGTTCGACTGGATCCACGTCTACCTCGCGATCCCGATTTTTGGCAGCCGGCTGTATGATATCTGCGTCGAGAACGGCTATATCGAAAACACCGGCAATGAGAATTTCGTCGCGACCAAATCGGTGATCCGGGCGCCGGGAATCGACCCGGTGAAGCTCGAGGCCTTTGCCTACGAAACCCAGCTTCGGGTGAATTTCGTCGAGAACTACAACATCAAGATCGGGCGGCATGACATCGCGCTCCACTACATGAAGAACGTCGTCGACAAATATCCCGATCACGGCTTCGGCCACTTGTACGTTAGCCAGTGCTATGCGGCGCTCGGAGACCAGGAGCTGGCGCTGGAGCATGCGGCCAGCGCACGCACCATCTTCGACACCGACGACTGGTGGAAAGCCCTCGCTATCAAGCATGGGTGCGACTATCGGCGCATCATCGATGCGGCCGTCGACGAACAGCCGCTGCCGCCAGTGGCTGGTTCGGCCAAGCCAATCGTGGAAATGGCTTCAGTGTGATGGCGGCTTTCCTGTCCCCGTATTCCTCGGCCAAAGGAGGATCATGTTACCGTGTCCTGTCCCGCGATCGTCGCCCCCGGCGCTTCGAGGCGGTCCAGGCATCGCTGCGCAGCCGTAACCCGAAGCTTTCATCTCCTCGCATACTTACGGGTCCGATTGCTGCGCATGGAGGAAGAGCTGGCGAACGCGCGACAACGGATCAGCCGCCTGATGACGGTGATGGAGCGCGGTCTCATCGAAGCGTTCGATCCCGATCTCGCAGCGAAGCTTTCTGCGGAAGCAACTCACAATGACGGAGGGCGGGCCGTACCCACTGGGAGTCAGGAATGGTGCACCCGACAGGGTTCGAACCTGTGACCTTCGGCTTCGGAGGGCGACGCTTCATTCGGCTGACCTACAGGGTCGCAAACCCGGCCGACGATGTCGGACCCGCGCCTATCGCAACGTTCGCGCCGAAGATCGAAAACAGTACCGTCAAGGACCACTTCTGTCCGGATGGTACTTCCGAATTTGGAGCTGATCAATATGGACGAGGCCCGTCACACGGACCGTCAACTCCGATTGCTGCATACCGATAGACACCAATAGGATATGATAGATTATTATCTATTTATCAATGCGTTATAGCGTATCGTGGCGTGCCTTCGGATACTGCCGGAGGAGCGAAAATCACTCCCATTCGATTGTTTGCGAGTGACATAAGCTATTGTTTTTCCTAAATAAAATATTTTCCAACCTTCATCATACCGTCACGTGCACCGTCAAAAAACGGCGCTGTTGAAATCACTGGCTTTTTTCGAACATTTGCGAAAATCATGCCTTCGCCATCTATCGGAGGCGGTCGGACGAGTTTCCGCAGTGCAGGGCGCTGAGCGACGATTCGTGTCTTTGCACAAAGTACCGTCAAACAACGCATATCACGCGATCGGCGGCCGTGTCATTGCGCTGCGGCCACCCTCCGCCGACCGCGCGACCTTGCCACTGGCCATCGCTCTGGCTATATTACTGGAAATAATTCGGAGCCGATTATGGGAAGTTCACAAAAGCGCGCCATTCAAAATTATCGCTCTCGCCTTGGCGAGCGCGGCCTTGCGCGCTTCGAAGTGCTCGGCCGAGACGCTGATCGCGACCTCATCCGATCGCTGGCCAGGCGCCTGTCCGAGGACACGCCCGAGGCCTCAGAGCTTCGCGCAACCGTCAGCAAGTCGATCGCTGGCGATCCCCCGAAACCTGGCGGCATCCTCGCTGCGCTGCGGCGTTCGCCGCTGGTGAGTGCGGAACTCGATCTTCCGCGCCCCCGTGAAGAGAGACGCAAGGTCGACCTGTGACGCGCTATCTCCTGGACACCAACATCATTAGCAATGTCGTCAAACCGCAACCATCAGACTCGCTCTTGGCGTGGATGTCGACACAACGCGATGAGGACCTGTTCATTGCGTCACTGACCATTGCAGAAATCCGCTGCGGAATGTTGGAGAAGCCATGGGGCAAGAAGCGCGAGGCTCTGGGCAAATGGTTCTCGGGGCCTGAAGGGCCTCAGGCTCTGTTTGCGGGCCGCATCCTGTCGTTCGACGACAAAGCAGGCCTCATCTGGGCGCAGCTGATGGCGGCGGGGAAAGCGGCCGGTAAGCCGCGCGGTGGGCTCGAAATGATTATCGCTGCTGTCGCAGGTGCGAACGACTGCGTGGTAGTAACATACAATGAAAAGGACTTTGTCGGAGTTGAGATCGTCAATCCTATGCGCGGAGCGATCTAGTGCAGAGCCGGTTCAACGAATGCGTTGGGAGATATGATGGCTGAAACCCAAATAGAGTAGACGGAGCCGCAGGCTGTCCAAAGACTTCGAGAACCTGTCGCGCAACGCGCTCGCCTTCCTCAAACTGGCGTCTATCCGCTTCATGATCCGAAGGTTCTGTTTGAAATGAATAACTTTCCGGACCAACTCTAAAGTCCGGCGGGCGTTCCCAATCCGCGCTTCGCCGATATTCTCGCGCGAGGGCACTTCGCGCGGATCGTGCATCCTCCGGAAATGCTCGGGAATGTCGACGGCCGGACAATGCGGCGGCGCAATATTCTTGCAGCGAAAGAACGGCCGTCAGCGTCCCAAAGGCTGGTCCGCGCTGCGGTAAAATCGCCTTGCTTGCTTGATAAAGATCAACGTTCCGTCATGCCGGGCGGATACCATCGCCGCGAAATCACGCCAAGCCGCGCGCTGGGCGGTCGGAGCTAGGTCGTTCTGCCTCGCCGTTAACCGCCCGATCCCCGCCCAAAGGTTCGACGCCATGCAAGCCCTTCTCGACCGAAGTCCACTTCATCGACTTTTCAATCCGGAATCCATCGCCCTGTTCGGCGCCAGCGATGCAAAAAACAGTGTCGGGGCGAAGGTCTGGTCGAATTTGACCACCGGAGACTTCAAGGGCCGCCTCGTTCCGGTCAATCCAAAGCACAAGGAAATCGGTGGAGTGGCATGCTACCGCTCGATCCTCGATGTGCCCGGCGACATCGATCTGGCGGTCATTGCCACGCCGGCGCGCACGATCCCGCAGATCATCGCGGATTGTGGCGAAAAGCGCATCAGAAATGTTATCGTCCTGTCGGCGGGCTTCGTGGAGGCTGGTGCGGAAGGCCAGCGGCTGCATCGCCAACTGCTCGACGCCGCGCACCGCGCGAACATGCGCTTTCTCGGTCCAAACTGCGTCGGGCTTGTCCGTCCCTGGCTCGGGTTGAACGCAACTTTCCTGAATTCCGGTGTGCCGCAGGGCCGTCTTGCTCTGATCTCGCAATCCGGCGCGCTTTGCTCGGCCATCGCCGACTGGGCTGCACCACATCATCTCGGCTTTTCGGCGATCGTCTCACTCGGCAACTCAGCTGACATCGACTTTGGCGATGCCCTGCATTTCCTTGCCGTCGACCCGAAGACCGAGGCGATCCTTCTCTACGTCGAGGGCGTGCGCAATGCGCCGTCGTTCCTGAGCGCGCTACGCGCCGCAGCACGCACAAAGCCGGTCATTGTGTTGAAGGCCGGCCGCCACAACCAGAGTTCGACGGCCGCCCACACCCATACGGGCGCGCTGATAGGATCGGACGAGGTCTTCGATGCCGCACTTGCGCGCGCCGGGGCTGTGCGGGCCCGCACCTTCGGCCAACTCTTCGCCGCGGCCGAGATCCTGTCGGCCAACAAACGCTCGAAAGGCAACAGGCTTGGCATCGTCACCAATGGCGGAGGCGCGGGCGTTCTTGCCGCGGATCGCGCGGGCGACATGGACGTGGATCTCGCCGCTCCGTCGGAGGCCACCGTCACGGCGCTGGACAACATCCTGCCGCCCTATTGGTCGCGCGCCAACCCGATCGACATTCTCGGCGACGCCGCGCCCGACCAGTTTAAGGCCGCGGTGAAGGCTGCCCTCGCCGATCCGAATTTCGACGGTCTGCTCGTGATGCTCACACCTCAGGCGATGACCGACGCGACTGCGGTCGCGGAAGCGGTTGTTTCGGCCCTCGCCGAAAAACCCACCAAGCCGGTGCTCGCCTGCTGGATGGGCGAAAGCTCGGTCGCCGAGGGACGCTTCCATCTGAGCGAAAACGGCATTCCCGATTTCACCACGCCCGAGCGTGCGGTCGAGGCATTCTCCTATCTGGCCCAGCACTACCGGCACCGGAAGCTGGCGCTGGAAACCCCCGGCCCCGGCAACGCCTTCTCGCCGGATCTGAGCGGAGCGCGGATGATTATCGCCGACGCACTCAGCGAGGGGCGCAGCATGCTCTCCGACATCGAATCCAAGGCCCTGCTGCATGCCTTCAACATTCCGATCAACGTCACCATCGAGGCCGCAACTCCCGCCGCTGCGGTGATCGCCGCCGAGACGGTCGGCTTTCCGGTCGCGATGAAGGTCAACTCGCCTGACATCACCCACAAGTCGGATATCGGCGGCGTACGCCTCAACGTCATGAATGCAGCCGACGTCAAGCTTGCCTTCCGGGAAATCGCCGCGGGGATAGCGAAAACACGCGCCGATGCAGCTTTTCTCGGCGTTACTGTTGAGCGCATGGCCCATGTGGAGGATGCGCGCGAGCTTGTCATCGGAGCCAGCCGCGATCCGGTGTTCGGTCCGACTATCCTGTTTGGAGCAGGTGGCACGATGGTCGAAGTGCTGCGCGACAGCGCCGTCTCGCTACCACCGCTGAACACGGTTCTGGCAAATCGACTGATCAACCGCACACGGGTGTCGCGCCTGCTCGACGCCTTTCGCGACCGCCCGGCGGTGGACCGCGAGGCGGTGGTGGAGGTGCTGTTGCGCATTTCCGATCTCGTCTGCGAATTAGCCGAGGTGACGGAACTCGACATCAACCCGCTGTTTGCCGGTCGCGATGGCGTCATCGCCGTCGATGCGCGCATCGCTATCGCCCGACCGCCGGCGCGCAGCGGTCCGTATGACCATGTCGCGATCCATCCGTTCCCGCGCCATCTCGTCTGGAAGGAGCACCTCTCCGACGGCACTCCACTGACCATCCGGCCGATCCGCCCGGAGGATGCCGAAAGCGAGCAGACCTTTGTGCGCGAACTCTCGCCGGAAGCCAGGCAGTTCAGATTCATGGGCACGCTGAACCAGCTTTCGCAGGAGATGCTCGTGCGTTTCACGCAAATCGACTATCGCCGCGAGATGGCACTGGTTGCGATGACCGAAGGTCCGCGCGGACCACGTCAGCAAGGAGTCGCGCGCTACGTCATCAATCCGGATATGACAAGCTGCGAGTTCGCCGTCGTGGTCTCTGACGAGGTGCAGAAGCAGGGCATCGGCACGCGGCTGATGAAGGCGCTGATGGAAGCGGCGCGCGACGAGCACAGCCTGGCGGTGATGGAGGGCACGGTGCTGGCGCGCAACGCCTCGATGCTGCAACTGATGGCGGAACTCGGTTTCTCGGAAAGTCCCGATCCCGACGACCCCGGGCTTGTCTTCGTCGAGCGGGCGCTCTGAGGCATGCTCGGTATCGTTTCGCACCCCGACTGCCTGGAACACGACGCCGGGCCACTCCACCCCGACACGCGCCGGCGTCTGGACGCGATTTCGAACCAGATGATTTCGTCCGGCCTCGATTTCGTGGTTCGGCATTACGACGCACCGCTTGTCACCCGCGCCCAGCTTGAGCGCGTGCATGAACCGGTCTATCTCGACCGGCTCGAAGCCACGTCGCCCGCCGCCGGCTTGGTGGCGATCGACGGTGACACAGTGTTGTCGCCCGGTACCTTGCGCGCGGCGCAACGGGCGGCTGGCGCCGGTGTCCTCGGCGTCGACCTGATCCTCTCCGGCGAGGCCGGCCCGGTTTTCTGTCCGGTCCGCCCGCCGGGCCACCATGCCGAGGCGGGCGCGGCGCTCGGCTTTTGCCTGTTCAATAACATTGCCGTCGCTTCAGCCCATGCGCTCGATGCGCATGGGCTGAAGCGTGTCGCGATCATCGATTTCGACGCTCATCACGGCAATGGCACGGAGGAAATCTTCAAGCATGACAAGCGGATTCTGTTCTGCTCGTCCTTCCAGCACCCATTTTATCCCTTTACCGGCCATGCATCCGAGACGCCCAACCTCGTCGCTATCCCGCTTGCCGCCGGCGCGACCGGACCGGAGTTTCGCGAAGCGGTTGCCGATCATTGGCTCCCTGCCCTCGAACGCTTCGCACCGCAGATGGTGTTCATTTCGGCAGGCTTCGACGCCCATATTCTAGACGACATGTCGGACCTCTGCCTGACGGAGGCCGACTACGTATGGGTGACCGACAAGCTTCTTGGCGTCGCACGCGCGCATGGCGAAGGCCGCGTGCTCTCCATGCTTGAGGGCGGCTACGAACCCGCGGCGCTCGCTCGCAGCGTCGTCGCGCATCTGAAAGCGCTGATCGGGTGAGCGCCGCGAGCGGTTCCGGTATCCGCGATACTGATCGCCTATTCAATTTCCCGCGCTCGAAGGCGCAGTGCCTCTGACGGTCTGTTTGGCATCAAGGCATCGCCCCTTAGGTTCATCACGCTTTGGCACCTTGCCGCTCGCTTTCGCCATGATCACCGGCGCCCGATATATGCCGCCCGCGACGAGAAGCGCCCAGATCGCGCGGGCGATCTTGTTGGCCAGCGCCCACGCCCGCGACCTTGCATGGCTGACGCGCCATCAGCGACGATCCACAAGGGAAGTTTTACGCCTCTACGGGTCTGATTCAGGGCGTCAACGCGACCGGTGAGTGCGCAGCCGGATGCTCCTTCCCGAGCCGGATGCTCCTTCCCGTCCATCCATCCGACGCGGCTCTGACGCAGGGTTTCGCCGACACGTTCGATGAAAATCGCTTTCAACCCGCGATGTCGTGCAACCTCTAGCCCGGCGCGCGCGCCCCGCACCATAAGTGCCGTGGCCCAGGCGTCCGCGTCCATGCAGCTTTCCCCCAGCACGGTGACCGATGCCGGCGACCCGGTCGCCGGGCCGCCGCGGGCCGGGTCCATGGTGTGGGACAGGCGCCATCCGCCGACATCAAGCCAGTGTCGGTAGTCACCGGATGTCGCGACTGCGCAATCCGCCAGTTCCAGGATCGAGAGCGGCGCGCGTGTCTCGAAGTCGGGTCGCTCCAGCGCCACCGTCCAGGGGCGGCCATCGGAGCGCTGACCGCATGCGCGCATTTCGCCATCGAGCCCCACCAGGGCGTCCGTGATCCCGAAGCGTCCCAGCACCGCCATCATGCGATCGACGGCGTAACCTTTGGCGATTCCCGCCAGGTCCAGCGTCATGAGCGCGTGTTTGCGAACCCGCAACGCATCGCGGTCAAGATCGAGAACCTCATGCGCCAAGGCGTGGGCACTGCCCAGGGCGGCCCGCATCGCCTGTGTGTCCGTATGCTGCGGCCCGAACCCCCAGGCGGTGACGATGTCGCCCATGCCGATATCGAAGGCGCCATCGGACAGCTGCCCGATCTCGAGGCCGCGGGCCAAAACCTCCATCAGTTCGGGAGGGACCGAAACCCATTCACCCACCGGCGCGCGATTGACACACATCAGGTCGCTATCGGGCTTCCAGGTGGACATCTGGCGATCCACCAGGCCCACGCTTTCGGCCAACGCGCAACGGATCGGAACGGGGTCCGTAGCGGGCGATGCATCGAATAGCGCCGACCAGCGGGTGCCCATGGTTGGCCCATTCAGCGCGTGGCGAACCAGATCAGTAAACGTCCTCGGCATAGCGATTCTCCGCTTTCAACATCGCAGGTGTCAAACCCTGCGGGGTCAGGATATCCGTCAGCGCCTCCGCCACCCCCGCAGCCATGTCGCGTCCGCCACAGACCAGCACCTGCGCGCCGTCGGCGATCAGTCGCGCGACCTTCGGGGCGTCCCTTCGCAGCGCATCCTGGACATAGGCCCGCTGCTCCGTCCGTGAGAACGCGGTCGTGATAGAGGCAAGCCGGCCTTCCGTCCGCCAACCGGCGATCTCCGTGCCATAGAGTAAATCGCTGTCGGGGTGCCGGGCGCCGAACCACAGGTGCATCGGCCGGGCGCGCCGATTGGTCCGCGCGAATCCGGCAAGTGGTCCGATGCCTGTGCCAGCGCCGATCAGGATGACGGGCGATCGCCCGCGTGCCGGGCGGAAGCCTGGGTTTCGGCGAACGAAGGATCGGACCATCTGCCCGGGTTGAAGGTCGAGAAGCTGCCCGGAGCAAAGCCCGCCGGGATGCCGGCTGACGCAGATCTCGACGAAGCCATCGCCGCGTCCCGAGGCGAGCGAGTAGAACCGGGGCACGGCGGATCCGTCGGGGACGATGCCCAGAAGATCGCCGGGCCGAAAGCCTCCGAAGCCGCGGCCGAGCACGCGCCTCCAGAGCGAGGCCGTGGGCGGGGCGAAGCGCAGGATTGCGGTCGGCGCCTGCACCTCGGCCCCGTAGTCGCGGCGCGAGATCAGGGTCAGCGCCTCTGTCGCCGGCAGAACCGGCTGGTGGCCGAGCTCGAGTTCGATCTCCATGGCGGTGCCGAGCGCCCGGCCCCAGCGGGCGAAATCCTGCGACGACTGGCGGTCGACCGTGTCGAACGGCAGCAGCATCTTCCTGCCCCGCGCCTCAACCCTCTCGGCAACGGCGCGGGCGAAGGCGCAGTAGGCCGGGAAGCTGCGGTCGCCGAAACCCAGCACCGCGAAAGCTGCGGCGGGCGGCGCTTCGAGCTGCGCGACCCGGTCGAGGAACCCTCTGGCCGATGCCGGCGCATCGCCGTCGCCATAGGTCGCGGCGAGAACGACGATCTGCTGCGCGCGGGTGTAGCGGGCCGGATCGAAGGCCGACATCGATGCAGCATGAACGCTCTGGCCCGCATCCGTCAGCGCCTTGTGCAGCGTCGCGGCAAAGCTCCATGTACTGCCACCCTCGCTGCCGACCAGAATGATTGTTTCGGCCCGGGAAGCTGGCTGGTTGGCACGGATCTGCGGTCTGCTCCGCCGCCCCGCCCACCACAGCACCATCCCGCTTCCGCCCATCACCGGCACGCCGAGAGCCATCAGCCCGAGCACCAGCCCCAGCGTTGCCGCTCCTTTGCCGGTGTGCAGCATGTAGATCGTTTCCGAGAGGCGCTCCCACCCGGTCAGGTCAGCCCAGCCAAGCAGTGCGCCCGTGCCCTGATCGAGATACCCGGTGCCCCGGTCGGTTTTCAGCGTGAAGACATCGGTTGCGTCGCCGGGATAGGGAAAGCTCAGTTCGCGAAGTTCCGCGGTCGGGGTTCCGCCGAGCAGGTCGATCGCACCGATCGCCACGCCGGTTTCGCCGCTCATCTCGGACGGGACGGCAAGCGGCACACCGCCGTCGGGTAAAAGATCGAAGGTGGAGGCCGTCATCCAGAGCGCGGTAGCTGAAGAGAGCGCGAGGCCCAACACCGCGACGCGGGCGATCTCCACATGCAGGCGGCCTGGCATCGGACCGCGCAGCGGGGAGAACCAGCGGCGCCACCCACCTGCCCGCCGCGCGACCAGAAGCGCCCCGGAAACCGAAAGGACGAGCATCGCCAAAGCGGCCGCCGCCATGGCGATGCGTCCGCCGTCTCCAAGGAACAGGGACCGGTGCAGGTTGGTCAGCCAGCGCTCGGTCTGATTGGGGTCAGCCGAAGCGATCCCCTCTCCCGTGGCCGGATCGATGACTGCGGCGCCCGGCGTGCCGGCGTCGAACCAGTAGGCGGTGATCCGGCTGGACGGTGCGCGGCGGATCTGCTCGACGCCAGGATAGACAGCCTGAATGCGCGAAGCGAGGTCGGCCACGGTCAGACCGGCTTCTGCCTGCGGCGCAGCGAGGCGCTCCGCCGCCGGAAAGACGGACAGCGCCGCCCCGCTGAGCGCCAGAACGGTGATGAGAGCCAGAGCCACGAGGCCCGGCCAGCGATGGAGCACCCGGAGCATGACTCGCCCCCTCACATGCCGTAGCTGAAGTTGGCGATGTAGCGGCGGCCGCGCACCGGCGTATTTGCACCGTTCGTCGTCAGCGGCACGGCCACCTCGTTCGGACTGTCGCGCATGTCCTCGACGGCCGCGTCGACGTGCAGCGTGTATCCCGCATCGAACAGCGCATCGGCCAGGTCCAGCGTAATCGACAGCTCGCGTCCGGCGCCCACACTGGCGCCGGTGATGCCGTTGATCTGGGCGGCATCACCTCCAGTGGCGCGATACCAGTCCGAGAGGTGTTCGTAGTACTTCGACTTGCCGCCAGCCATCCAGAGACTGCCGACATAGGCGCCCTGCGCATCGGTGACATAGTAGGCAAGATAGGCGCCATCACCGCCATAGGTGTTGAGCGTCGTGGTCAGCACGACGGGACGCGCGGCGGCGAGGCTGGGAAGCGTCAGCGCGGTCGTCAGCGCGAGCGTTGCTAGAACGACTTTCATCGGGTTCTGCCTTATCGTTGAGGGGTGAGGACGGGGGCGACGGGCCGGGATCAGTTCACTTGGACGTGCGGCGCGACGCCGTTGCCGAAGAGAGGGTTCTGCGGCGGCGCGACCGACTTGGCCGGCGCGGGGTTGGGCCCGTTGTTGTAGTCGTCATCGTCATCGTCATCGTCATCATCGTCGTCATCGCGGCGGCTGGACCGCCGGCGGTCGTCATCGTCGTCGTCGCTGACGAGGAGGAACTGAAGCGACTCCGCTCCATCGTGGACGAATGCGGTGAAGCTGCTTTCCTCGCCGTCCGGCGGGGTTCGCAGCGCGCTCCACGCGGACACGCCGATGGCGAGCGTCAGCGCCGTGGTGGTGGCAAGCAGGGCGAGGGGTTTACGCATGGTGAGGTCCTCCTTGGATCCGATAGGATCAATTTGGAGACGGCACCTGAGGGCTTCCTGACAGCGACGCGGTTTCCGCTTCAGCTTGGTGTCAGGCAGGAAAATGGTCGCATCCGTTCGACGTTCTGAGTTCTTGCCGGGATGGGGCTATCGTCGCAGTCCGGATCATCATTGTCCGCGGTTCGCCGGAATCACGGAAGGCCGGCTGCAACTGCCGACCTTCACGGGAACCCTGCTGCACGAACGCTGCCATTTCGATGGCGCGCGCCGAGCGCTTGCGTCTTGCCCATATCCACTTCGGGCCGGATCATGGCCGTTGAGCGGACTCCGGGCCGATCCGGCTACCGGCGGTCGGCCTCAACGGTAGAGCCGATGAGAACGGCGGTCGGGTAGAGAAACTCCGCATCGCTCATCTCATGCCAGATGATCCTCTCGGCAAGACGCGATACATCCGGCCGGCCTCCCTCCTCTCCCGCGGCGTACAGCTCTGCCAGCGCGCCGATGGCCTCGACCTGACCGTCGATCAGCAGGGGCAGTTCCGCCTGCAGGCTCGCCAATGTCGGCTGAGACCCTGCCACGGCCTTTCCTTCCGCGACCTCCTTGATGAGCCCGAGGAACGGCGCGACCGCCCTCTCCTCCGCCTCGATGTGCGGGCCCAGACGATCGGCCGCGGTGCGGGCCGCGCCGCCGATCTGACCCGGCGTACCGGCAACTTTCTCGATCTGCGTGAGGAAGTCCGCATGGGCCACGCTCAGCACGTAGGGGGCTTCAAGCGGAGCTGCCGAAGCCGTCGCAGCAAATACGGATGCGACAGCAGAAACGATGAATGACGCGTGCATGGTCTTCTCCTTTGATTGAAGCGTGTCTGATCCGCGATTCGTTTTCAGTGTGGATCTTGCTTGAATCGATACGATCAATCTGGTGCTGCCACCTGAGAGCTTCCTGACAGCGACGAAGTTTCTGCTTCAGCTTGGTGTCAGGAAAAAAGCCCCGCCACGCAGGCAGGGCTCAGTCCGGGTCGAGGGGCACGCGGCACTTAAAATCAGGATCAGGCGATATCGCGGGGGCCGGGCGCGCGCTTGTTGCCCGTGATCATGGCACGGGCGAGATTCTCGTGATGGCGGAACGAGGCGAGCACCACGCCTCCCACGTGCAGCGCAACGAGGAGGAGCATCAGGTTGGCGAGTGTCTCATGCACTTCCTTCAGCGGGCCTCCCGTTTCCGCTTCACCATACCCGGCTTCGGGCCGTCCTCGTCGGCATGGGCGGCAGTAACGATCTGCGGCAGATCAACAAGCATCGCGACACGGCTCGGCTCTTCCATCAGCCAGCCGGTGAAGGCGGTGCCGGACAGTGTGACGAGCAGCGCCACGATCATCGCCGCGGCCGCCGGGTTGTGGCCAAGATAGCGGCGTTCTCGTCCCCTCGCCATGTCACCCAGATAGGCGAGCGTGGTGGCCGGACCGCGCAGGAACTGCGCGAAGCGCACGTAGCGGCTGCCGACAAGGCCCCAGACCAACCGAAACGCGACGAGGCCTGCCACAACGTAGCCCGCAATTTCATGAACCCGCTGAAGCTCGTCCGCCGTCAACCAGGTGACCGCAAAGGCCACGACCAGCGCCCAGTGGAACAGACGCACCACCGGGTCCCAGACGCGGATCATCACTCGACAACAACGCCGGGCTTGCTGCCCGGGGTGAACAGACCACTATCGGGCGGTGCCACCGTTCCGGCAGGAGCGGTGTTCATGTCCGGCCGGTTGCCCTCGTCGTCATACTCCGTTTCGACGATGGCCAGCGTGCCGGGATCGACCGTGACCTCGATCTCACGGCCTTGGGCGTCGCTGCCATCGATCTCATAGCAGCCGTCATCGGTCTTGATCCGGCGCACGGACCAACCCTGCGCCTCGGCCATCTTCTGGAGCGCCTGGCGCGGTTGCCAACTGGCCATAGGGACATTGCAATCGTCGTCATCGGCATAGGCAGCACCGGTCGCGACAACGCCCGACAGAAGTGCGACGGCCATCAGGGATTTCTTCATCGTTCCGTCTCCCGTAGCTGGTGGTGATACCCCCTTGTCGCGCGCTATTCTGACGGCGACCTGAAGGACACCGCCTCTTCACGTCAGGTGCCTGTAATTTTCGCAGGGGATAAGGGACCGACAGGGCAAATGGGACCGGAACGACATGCGTGTGTTGCTGATCGAGGATGACACGGTGCTGGGCGCCGCAGTGCGCGACCAGATCGCCGCCGACGGCCATTCGGTGGACTGGGCCACCCGGCTAGACGCGGCGAGCGGATATCTGGGGGTGGCGGTCTACGACCTGATCTTGCTGGACTTGATGCTACCCGATGGGCGTGGCCAGCCGTTTTTGCGCGCCTTGAGGGTGCGAGGCGATGTGACCCCCGTGATCATCCTGACCGCGCTTGACCAGATCAGCGACCGGATCGAGGGGCTGAACGCCGGCGCCGACGACTACATGGTCAAACCTTTCGACCTGTCCGAGCTCTCGGCGCGACTGAACGCTGTTGCCCGGCGCTATTCCGGCAACCCCAACCCGCTGATCACGCTTGGGGATCTGGAAATCGACCTCGCGGCAAGAACTATCCGTCGGGGCGGAAAGGTCGTACCTCTGACCGCCCGCGAATGGATGTTGTTCGAGGCCTTGGTGCAGCGGCCCGGGCAGATCCTGTCCAAGGCGCAGCTCGAAGAACGGCTCTACTCATTCGAGACCGAGATCGAGAGCAACACGATCGAAGTCCATGTCAGCCGGTTGCGCAAGAAGCTGGGGCACGACTGGATCGAGACGGTGCGCGGCTTCGGCTATCGGCTGGGCGCCGCATGAGATGGCCCGGCTCACTACAGGCACAGCTGGCGCTTGGGCTGGGACTGGGCTTGGCCCTCCTCTGGCTGGCAACCGCATGGGCGACGGCAGCCATCCTGCGCGGCGAGATGAACGAGGTGTTCGATTCCGCGCTCGAGGAAACCGCACAACGCATCCTACCGCTGGCAGTGATGGACATCATCGACCGCGAAGAGCAGGGCGTCAGCCAGCGCATCGCCACCCTGCGAAGCCACGATGAATTTTTCACCTACATCGTTCGAGACGACCAAGATCGCGTGCTGTTGCGCTCGCACGGAACCGAGGACGTAGTATTCCCGGCATTCGATGGCATGGGCTTCCGCCAGACGGCGACGCATCGGCTCTACTACGACGCGGCGCTGCAAGGGACGATCACCATCGCCGTCGCCGAGCCATTGAGCCACCGTGCCGACGTGGCGCGCGAGGCTTTGGCTGGCCTCGCTCTACCCCTGATCCTCGTCATTCCGATCAGCCTTCTCGGGGTGCTGGTGATCGTCCGGCGCAGCTTGCGGCCCGTTCGCCGGTTCAGCCGCGCGCTGGCCAGCCGCGGCGCCCGCGATCTGTCCGAGGTTGGCGACAGCAATCTTCCAAATGAGATCCTGCCGGTGGCTGAGGCCGTCAACCAGCTTCTGGACCGGCTGCGGCGTACGCTGGAGGCCGAGCGTAACTTCACCGCCAATGCCGCGCATGAATTGCGCACTCCCGTGGCGGCGGCGCTGGCACAGACTCAAAGGTTGATGACGGAAACACCCGATCCTGCCGTGACCCAAAGGGCGGGCGAGATCGAGACCGCCCTCAAACGGTTGACGCGGCTGTCCGAGAAGCTGATGCAACTGGCCCGAGCCGAGGGCGGGCGATTGCGGCGCGACACCGCGACGGACCTGCGGCCCGTGCTGCGCATGGTCGTCTCGGATCTTGAGGGGATCGCCGGGAAAGAGCGCATTGACCTCGAATTGTCGGACGCACCGGTCCTGTCCGATATCGACCCCGACGCCTTTGCGATCCTCGCCCGCAACCTGATCGAGAACGCGCTACGCCACGGTACCGGCGAAGCCCCCGTTCAGGTGATCCTGACGCCGCGCCGTTCCCTGCGCGTAATCAACGAGGGCTCCTCCGTCCCGCCCGAAACGCTGGCGCGACTCACAGCGCGTTTCGAGCGTGGGCAGGCCATATCGGAGGGCAGCGGGCTGGGCCTGTCGATCGCCAAGGCCATCGCGGACGGGGCGCAGGCGACGCTCACGCTGCAATCGCCCTCCCCGGGCCGGGCGGACGGTTTCGAGGCATCGTTCCAGGCACCGATAGGTCGGCAACCGGACTGAGGGAGGCCATTCAAACAGCCGCAGCGCGCCCAATGTTCCGAAAAGCCACGGCGGCTATGGCAGCCCACACAACCGTGCGCAGGATCATCGCGCCGACGGTGCGCATCTCGTAGGCGCCGCCTTGCATCACATGCACCCCGAAAGCCAGCAGGACCAGAACGGTGCCCGCCAAAATGGCGATCGAGAGCCAGACGGCCCAATGCTGCCGCAGGATCAGGCCGATCCCCGCCGCGACATAGGCGAACCCCGCCAGAAAGTTGAACCACAGCACGAACGGCACAGCGTCGCCCACCGCAGCGCGGGCCGCGGTCCCGCCGAAGAGCGCGCGTCCGCCCGAAAAGATGGTGAGCGCCCCGAACACAACCGCCACGGCAGCCGCGATCAGCAGACCGAATTTTCGACTTGTCCTCATTCCTCACGTCCTGCGATGCTGTCGACAATAGCCCCCATGACCCGATTGCCCGTTTGTGAAACACGTAAATATCCGCCCCAAGCGGCGTACCCCGGTCCGCTGCTCAAATACGTTGACGCCCGGGCGCGAGAAGGGAGGATGACGCGTTCATTCTGCGAATTTCGGAAAGCGGTCTGTGGCGTATTCGGCGTGGCAAGCGCTACATGCCTCAATCATCTTGCCGAACTCCTCTTGCTGTTGCGCCCTGTCGCCGGACCGCGCGGCATCGGCAAGCGCCGCCGAAATCGCATGAAAAGCACGGTCCTGTTCAACGAACCCCTTTGGAACAGCCGCCATGAGATTCTTCCTATCTTCGGGCGTCATCGACTGTTGCAGGATGAAGCTGTCATGGATGCGCTGGGCTAGTTCCGCCACGCGGGCGTTATCCCCAGCCACCAGTGCGGACAGGATCTGCTTGCTGGCATCCTCTATGGAAACCATCTCCTTGCGCAGTAGGTCTCGAAGCGTGTCAGTCAGCTTCGGGGAAACCGGCTCCGCGCTCTGTGCCAGTACCGAGCCATCGATAGCAACACTTGCGACGATCCCAAGCCATAGAGCGCCCCGAATGCTCCACGAGCGCTTTCTGTCGGCGATCTTGTCCATCATCCTCTTGTCTCCTCTTCTTTATCGTCAATTGGCCTATTTCTGAAGCACGTAGCATCCGGGCGTATCGGCAATGATTGGATTGCCGGACTTCGGGTTGCCCATGTTGGGCGCGGCAGTCGGCTCACAACTAGCCAGACTGGTTTGGCCGAGGCGGCACGCGCTCCAGCCCCGAGCCTATTCGCGAACAGTCAGTGTGATCCCTTCGGAATTGACGTACTTCCCGCCACCCAGGGGCTCGAAGGTGACACAGGTTTTGCCACGGCGTGGACCGCTGATCATCACCATGCAGATGCCATCTGCGCTGTAGCTCCAACTCCCGGAACCAGACATGAGCAGAGATTTCATGCTCACAGTGCCATCCGACGCATAGATCATGTCGACTCTCATTCCCATGCGACTGGCGGTCAGCTTTCTGCCCACGATCTGTTGGGAAATCTGCTGCGGGGTCAAAATCTCCGCGGCGACGGACGACGTCGAGCCGACGCCGAGCCAAATTGCTGAAAAAAGAAGAAGCCAGGGAAGTCGTGTCATTCGTCTCTCCGCTTGTCCGTTCCTATAAATTGCCATTGCACTCATACGGACCCGAGCTGCCGATCTGAGGTGTTCGTCTTCAATCTGTCGGGACCGGCATTCTCGACGAGACGCAAGAGGCCGCGCCGCCCACTTGCGTGGATGGGACCTCCTTCGAAAGGCACTCTCATTCCGCTTGGTCTCGTCTGGTCCACAACACCCAAGCGAAAGACGCGATGGTCAGCCACACCGTACTTCTCAAGGTCATGGCGACGATCGTGCGCACCTCATAACTTCCACCTGTCATAATATGCACACCGAATGCAGCAAATACCAGCAACGTTGCAACAGCCAGAAGTATCGATAAATTCACTGCCCATCTTCGCCAACTATAAAGGCCGATGCCGGCGATGATGTAGGCCAATCCGGCGATGACATTGAACCACAGCACGAACGGCACGTAGGCCCCAGCCGCGGCTCGTTCCGGCCCGTCGCTAACAAGAACGGCACCGCCGGAATAAAGCGTCAGCACGCCGAAGACGACCGCGATAATCGCCAGGACGATGATCCAACGGGGTCTTGATGCGGGAGGTCTGGCCATCGTCTCAATGCCTTCTCGATTCAAAAATCGGCATGGAAGTTTCGGACATCGACCTGAAAGGATGCGCACGACCGCGACGGTGGCCGGTGAATGCCCATCCTCGGTAGAGATCGCATGACTTTCACCCTTAACAGGCCTGTCTTATTATGTTAGCTATCAATCACAAACTGTCAAGTTTGAGCTGTGTTTGAATGTTGGAACGTGACCCTCGGACCAACAATCCGTTCGCATGTTATCATTGCGGCACTTCGCAGATCGCGATCTGCGAGGTCCTGCTACAGCGGGCTGCCAGCGTGGCCCCCACGCTCCGGGTCGGGCTGCGCGATCGGCCTGGGTCGCTGAGGCAGACCGCTACCACCTGCTGCCGCGGTCACCGGATCACGATGGTGGACGAGATCTACCCGGTTCAACAGCTTGCAGGTCCAAGATGCTGCGCGGCGAATATGCGCTCGATCAAGGCATGACGGTAAATCCCGCACTAAGACCTGTGGGACAATCATTGAAGGTCGCCTGGCTCCCCGGAGCCGCGGCGCCACGATAAGGACGGGCTTTTCATGCGATGGAAGCTGGGTTTGTTGCTCTTGGGCGCGGTGCTCCTCGGCGGAGGCGGGTATTTCGCGTGGCTCCAGTTCAAGCCGGCTGAACTGCCGGCCGGTTTCGCACAATCCAACGGGCGCCTGGAAGCCGAACGGGTGGATATCGCGACGAAATTTTCCGGCCGCGTGAAGGAGGTGCTGGTCGACGAAGGCGCTACCGTAACGGCGGGGCAAGTCCTTGCCAGAATGGACACCGCCGAACTTGAGGCGCAGCTCCAGGAGAGCAAAGCGGCTGGAAACGAAAGCGAGCAACAGCTGGATCAGGCAATCGCACTGCTTGCCCAGAGGAAGAGTGAACTGGCTCTGGCGGAGCAGGAATATGAACGATCCCGCTCGCTCGGGGAGAAGGGCTACACGCCGCTTGAAAAGGTCGAGCAACGGCAGGCGGCGAAGTTGACAGCGGAGGCCGCGGTCAGATCCGCCGAGGCGGGGATCGAACGAGCCAAGGCCGCCGTCGCCGCCGCGGCTGCTCGGACCAAGCGCATCGCTGAGAACATGAAGGACTCCGTGCTGACCGCGCCAAGGAGCGGGCGCATCCAGTACCGGGTCGCGCAACCCGGAGAGGTTCTGCCTGCCGGCGGCCGTATCCTGACACTTCTTGATCTGACGGACGTCTACATGACCATCTTCTTGCCGACTGAAGAGGCCGGGCCGCTGGAGATCGGTGCGGAAGCTCGCATCGTTCCCGACGCGGCACCGCAATATGTCGTGCCGGCGACCGTGTCCTTCGTTGCCGCGGATGCCCAGTTCACGCCGAAATACGTCGAGACCCAGAGTGAGCGTGAGAAGCTCATGTTTCGGGTCAAGGTACGCCTGCCGCCGGAAATACTCGCACGCTACGCGCAGAGGGTGAAAGCGGGCATCACGGGCATGGCTTACGTCAGAATTTCGCCCAACGCGGAATGGCCCGAACGGCTCCAGAACAATTTACCCGAGCTGGAAAGTCCTGATGATGCCTGAGGTCGCGCCGCCCGTTGCGCAACTCGTATCGGTCAGCCACCGCTACGAGGCCGTGACAGCGCTTGACGATGTCTCGATTGACGTTTCCGCGGGCCGCATGATCGGGCTGATCGGTCCCGACGGCGTCGGCAAGTCCACGCTACTCGGCCTCATCGCGGGCGTGCGAAAAATCCAGACGGGACAGGTCACGGTTCTGGGCGGTGACATGGCCGGGCGCCGCTACCGTGACGAAGCCTGCATGCGGATCGCCTACATGCCGCAGGGCCTGGGGCGTAACCTGTATCCAACACTATCGGTCCGGGAGAACGTCGATTTTTTCGGCCGGCTTTTCGGCCAGTCCGCGTCCGAGCGCGCCTGGCGGATCGATGACCTGCTGCACAGTACGGGTCTGCGTCCTTTTTCGGACCGGCCAGCCGGCAAGCTGTCAGGTGGCATGAAGCAGAAATTGTCGCTGTGTTGTTCGCTCATTCATGACCCCGATCTGCTGATCCTGGACGAGCCGACCACCGGCGTCGACCCCCTGTCCCGGCGACAATTCTGGCAGTTGATCGACCGCATCCGAACGCGCCGTTCCCACATGAGCGTGATCACGGCCACGGCATACATGGAAGAGGCGGATGGGTTCGATCACCTGATCGCCATGGATGACGGGAAAATCCTTGCGACAGGCACATCGGCCGAACTGAAGATCCGCACCGGCCGCGAGACACTCGAAGAAGCGTTCATTGCCTTGCTGCCGGAGGCCAAACGCGCGGGCCATACAGTGGTGGAATTGCCACCAAGAGTCTCCCATGACGGCGTGCCTGCGATCGAAGCCAGCGGCCTCACCATGCGGTTTGGAGATTTCACCGCCGTCGACCACGTGACCGTCACGATCGAACGCGGTGAAATCTTCGGTTTTCTCGGCTCGAACGGCTGCGGCAAGACGACGACCATGAAAATGCTGACCGGCCTGCTACCGCCCACCGAGGGCACGGCCAGGCTGTTCGGAAACCCGGTCGACGCGAACGACATGGAGACCCGCCGGCGCGTCGGCTACATGTCGCAGTCGTTCTCACTCTACGGCGAACTCAGCGTTCGCCAAAACCTGGATCTGCACGCAAGCCTCTTCGATCTTCCCAAAGCCGAGTCCCCTGCCCGCGTGCGGGAAATGATCGAGCGCTTCGATCTCGTCGATGTGGCCGATGAGTTGCCCGAGAGCCTGCCGCTCGGTGTGCGCCAGCGATTGCAGCTCGCCGTGGCGGTGATCCACAGGCCGGAAATGCTGATTCTCGACGAGCCGACATCGGGGGTCGATCCGGTGGCCCGCGACGAATTCTGGCGCATGCTAATCGCTTTGTCTCGTGAGGACGGCGTGACGATCTTCATCTCCACCCATTTCGTCAACGAGGCGGAGCGGTGCGATCGTATCTCCCTCATGCATGCCGGCAAGATCCTGGCGATGGATGCTCCGGACGCGCTGCGACAGGCGCGCGGTTCCGAGACGCTGGAGGATGCGTTCATCGGCTATCTCGAGGATGCGGCCGGCATCGATGAAACGGACGCGCAGAGCGACGTTCCACGGGGTGATGCTTCACCGGCCGCGACCGCGACACACGCCGCGACCCATTCCATCTTCGATGCGCGGCGCATGTGGGCGTTCGCGCGGCGTGAGGCGATGGAATTGATCCGCGATCCTATTCGCATCGCTTTCGCATTGCTCGGACCGCTCGTGCTCGCGATCGCCATGGCCTACGGGATTTCGTTCGACGTGGAGAAACTCACCTACGCGGTCCTGGATCAGGACCGGTCTCAGGAAAGTCGCGCATTCCTCGAGAATTTTTCCAGCTCCCGCTACTTCGACAAACGTCCCGAGATCAGCACCCGCGCCGAGCTCGACCAACGCTTGCGGAGCGGGGAGTTGCGGTTTGCGCTCATTGTCCCCCCGAGCTTCGGGCGCGATCTGCTGGCCGGCCACTCACCGGATATCGGCGCCTGGTTCGACGGCGCGGTGACGTTTCAGGCAGAAACGTCGCGCGGCTACGTGCAAGGGGTGCTGGCCAGTTATCTGGCGGAATTTTCCAGACGGGAACCGGTCGGCCAATCCGTCGCCCCGCTTGCCGATATCGAAACGCGCTTTCGGTACAATCAGGCGTTCTTGAGCGTCTACGCGATCTCACCAGGCGTCCTCATGCTGTTGATCTACATGTTCGCGACAATGCTGACGGCGCTCGGCGTCGTCAGGGAGAAGGAACTGGGATCAATCACCAATTTATATGCCGCGCCGGCCAGCAAGCTGGAATTTCTGATCGGCAAACAGCTGCCTTATATCGGAATCGCGATGGCGAGTTTTGCCAGTCTCGTCATCCTGATGTCGGGGTTCTTTCAGGTTCCGATCACCGGAAACTTCCTTGCGCTCTTCGTCGGCGCGATCCTGTTCGCCACGGCCGCCACTTCGCTGGGTCTGGTGATTTCATCCTTCGTCTCGACGCAGCTTGCGGCGATTTTCGGATCGGCCATCATCGTGATGATTCCGAGCCTGAATTTTTCCGGAATGCTCTATCCTGTTTCGACGCTGCAAGGCGCCGGACGTATCATCGGGCATGCATTCCCGGCGCTATACTTCCAAAAGATCACCAGCGGCACGTTCAACAAGGGTCTTGGCTTCACCGATCTGTACCAGAGCTATCTCTGGCTTGCTGCCTTCTGTGTTATATTCTGGACGCTCGCCACGTTCTTTCTGAAAAAGCAGGAAGCCTGATGCGCAAGCGATTGAAGAATATCTTTCGCCTGGGTGTAAAGGAGCTGAACAGCCTTCGGCGCGATCCCGTCCTGCTGTTTTTGATTTTCTTCACCTTTACATTTGCGATCTACACCGTTGCAACCGGTGTGCAGACTGAATTGCGCAATGCGTCCATCGCCGTGGTGGACGAGGATCATTCCGACCTGTCGCGCCAGATCCGCGCGGCGTTTCTCAAGCCCTATTTTCAGTCCCCCGCCACCCTCGCGATCGATCAGATCGACCCGGCCATGGACGCGGGTCGCTACGCGTTCGTGGTCGATATTCCCATCAACTTCCAGACCGACGTCCTTGCCGGTCACCGACCGCAGGTCCAGGTCAACGTCGATGCGACCGCCATGACGCTGGCCGGAAATGGGGCCGCCTATATTCAGACGATCATCACCAATCAGCTCTCCGAGTTCCTGAGCCGTTCGGACCGGACGCCAACCCCACCGGTCACCTTGACGATGCGCACGGCGTTCAACCCGAATCTCGATTCGAGCTGGTTCATGTCGGTGATGCAGATCGTATCGAACATCACGATGCTGTCCCTGATCCTGTCGGGCGCCGCGGTCATCCGGGAACGCGAACGTGGCACGATCGAGCATTTGCTGGTCATGCCAGTGACACCGGGTGAAATCATGATGGCCAAGATCTGGGCCAACGGGCTGGCGATCGTGCTGGCGGTCATCCTGTCGCTATACGTCGTCGTCCAGGGAGTGCTCTCGGTCAGGATCAGCGGTTCGATCGCGCTGTTCGTGCTCGGTACGTCGGTGTTTCTCTATGCGATGACCGCCCTGGGGATCGTGCTGTCGACCTTCGCCAATTCAATGCCGCAATTCGCCCTTTTGGCAATTCCGTTCTTTGTCGTGATGAATATGCTCTCCGGCGGCACCTCGCCGCTCGATGGCATGCCGCAGCTGTTGCAGATCATCATGCAGGCCGCCCCATCGACCCATTTTACGAGCTTTGCGCAGGCGGTTCTGTTTCGCGGCGCTGGCATCGACATCGTCTGGCGTCAGCTCGCGGCGATGGCGGTTATCGGAACGGTCCTATTCCTTATGGCGCTATCACGCTTTCGCGCAACCATGTCAGCCGCCCGGTAGAGCGACAACAAGAAAGGTGGGCGAGACTTGGCACGCCCCCTCACCCAGGCAGGTTGGACGACAGCGTCGGATACTCGGCATGGAGCCGCATACATAAAAACGGTTGGTGTCCCTCGACAATCCACGTCATCACGCATCCCGGTCCGACGCTATGGATATCTCGATGGACAGCGCGTTATCCTGGCGAACGTTTCCCATTCAGTCGCTTGCGGATCCGCCATTGGCAAGGATCGAGGTATGGGTTAGTTAGTGTCTAATTACTTATTTTTGGAATTGTCATGGCGGTTCGAAAACCCGCGCAGGAGCGCAAGGCCGAAATTTTGGAGGCGACCTTGCGGCTGGCGGACGAGCTCGGCCCCGACCGCCTCTCCACCGAGTCGATTGCCCGCGCGGTCGGACTGACCCAACCGGGAATTTTCCGGCACTTCCCGACCAAACAGGCGATCTGGGAAGCGGTCGCGGCGACGATCACCGACAAAATGGCCGCAGGCTGGCGAGTCGTCCTTGATCGTGGCGGCACGCCGATCGATCGCTTGCGTGGCTTGATCGGCGCCCAGTTGCGGCTGATCCAGGCGACCCCCGCGATTCCCGCCATCCTCTTTTCCAGGGAGCTGCACGCTGAGAATGATTTTCTGCGCAAGTCGGTGCTGGGCCTGATGAACCTGTTTCACGCGGCAATCGCCGGCGAAATCGCCAAGGCCCAGGACGAGCGGATGTTCCGGCGGGATCTCGATCCAGACGACGCCGCGTATCTGGTGCTCGGTCTTATCCAGGGACTGGCGGTTCGTTGGTCGCTGAGCGGGCGGTCCTTTCGATTGGCCGACGAAGGTATTAGGCTGCTCGAGGTTCAGATCGGGCTGTTCGCCATTCCCTCCCCGAACCCGACCATCAGCGAGCGGCCCGCATGAAGCGAAGCGGAAGCGGCGGCCTACGGCTTGGTCGGGGGCCTGATTTCCGACGGCGAACAGCGGAAAGGAGAGGATGGATGATGACCATGTGTCCCCTCGCACCGATCCGCATCGCAGCGGTCGCGACATGACTTCAGCACCGGGACGCGGCTTGGGGAAGCCTTGGACCGTCATGTTGCTGATCTTGCTGGTGGCGACCGGCTGTGCGTCGCGTCCTGACTCGCAGGTTCTCGCGGTGGTGCCGGCGAGCACCACCGCGATCGAGCAGGTGACCATCCAAATTGCCACGACGCGTCAACGGGACCCGTCGAACGGCAGCTATTCGGCCGACCGTTCTCCGACACTGAATTTCGAGCGCTTTACCATCTCCGCACCACCCGGCCACACGGTCACGGAGATCGAATGGCCGAAGGGAGCACCGGATTCGCAACGAAGCTTCGCGGTGACGGAACGGACCATCCTGCCGAAGCTCGAATTCAAGCCCCCGTCACGCGGAAGCGGCGGAACCGGATCAAGGCGCGATGTCGTCATCTTCGTCCATGGCTACAATTACAGCTTCGAGGAAGCGCTGTTCCGCCTGGCGCAACTCGCCATCGACGGCAAGCTGACGGAGATGCCGGTTCTCTTCGCCTGGCCTTCGGCGGCATCTGTGGCGGGCTACGTCGCCGACAAGGACGCCGTCACCTATTCGCGCGATGATCTCGTTCGCGTGCTGACGGATATCGCCAATGATCCGAAGGTCGGAAAGATTACCGTGTTCGCGCACAGCATGGGCGCCTGGCTCACGGCGGAGGCTCTGCGCCAGCTCCGGCTGACCGGCCAGGACGCGATCATCGAGCGGTTGAACGGCGTCGTGCTTGCCGCCCCCGACATCGATGTCGATGTCTTTCGTCGCCAGATGGACATCATCGGCCCTCTGGACCCGCCGATGACGCTGCTGGTTTCCAAGGACGATCGCGCCTTGATGGTCTCCAGCCGGATCGCCGGGTCCCGCGACCGGATCGGCACCCGCGACGTCAACGACCCGCAAGTCCAGGCGCTCGCTGGCGCCAACAACATCCGGCTGATCGACATATCCGAGGTCTCGGCTCTCGACGGAGCCAACCACAACCGGTTCGTCGGGCTGGTCACGGTGCTCCCGCGCCAGGGGAACGACGTGCGCACCGGCATCGCCCGGGCCGGCGCCTTCGTGCTCGAACCGATCAGCGCCACTCTCCTGCCGCCCCGGCCGTAAGGTGCCCCGACAGATGCTACCCTCTCTGCAGCGGCGCGAACTCCTCAGCGGTCAGCGTTTCCCGGGTGAGTAGCATCTTCGCCCCGGCGTCCAGATCGGAACGCTTCCCCTCGAGAATGTCCTTGGCGCGAACGCGCGCGCCCTCGACGATCTCCCGGACGGCCAGGTCGATCTCGCGCTCGGTGGCTTGCGAGGCCTCGAATGAGCGGGTTTGCGGCACGGCGAGAAACGCCTGGGCGGGCCGCGCATAGGTCCGTTCGCCGAGGCCGGAATCCATGCCGTACCGCGTCACCATTTCGATGGCGATGTCGGTCGCCTTCTGGAGATCGTCCGCGGCGCCGGTCGACACGTCGCCGTCGAAGATCAGATCTTCGGCGGCGCGCCCACCCATCAGAACGACGATCCGGTTCTTCAATTCGCTGGCGGCGAGCAGGAACCGATCCTCCGTCGGCCGCTGCATGGTATAGCCGAGGGCGCCGACGCCGCGCGGGATGATCGAGACCTTCTGAACCGGATCGACGCCCGGCAGATTGGCCGCGACCAGCCCATGGCCCATCTCGTGGTAGGCGACGCGGCGGCGCTCGCTCTCGCTCAGAACACGGCTCTTCTTCTCGATGCCGGCGACGATCCGCTCGATGGCGGTCGTAAAGTCGCCGAATGTTACCGAGACCCCGTCGCGGCGGGTTGCGGCGATCGCCGCCTCGTTGATCAGATTGGCAAGGTCGGCCCCGGTGAATCCGGTGGTCAGGCCAGCGACCTTGGCAAGGTCGACATCGTCATCGAGGATGATCTTGCCGGCATGCACCTTGAGGATGGCAAGGCGGCCCGCCTGGTCGGGCCGGTCGACCAGAACCTGGCGGTCGAAGCGACCGGCACGCAGCAGTGCGGGATCGAGGATTTCCGGCCGGTTGGTGGCGGCGAGCAGGATGACGCCGACACTCGGATCGAATCCGTCGAGTTCGGCGAGCAGCTGGTTGAGCGTCTGCTCCTTTTCGTCGAAGCCACCATAGCCACCCGCCGTACGGCTGCGGCCAAGAGCGTCGAGCTCGTCGATGAAGATGATCGACGGTGCGGCCTTGCGCGCCTGTTCGAACAGATCGCGGACCCGCGCCGCGCCGACGCCCACGAACATCTCGACAAACTCTGACCCCGAGATCGAGAAGAACGGCACCCCCGCCTCCCCCGCCACGGCGCGGGCCAGCAGCGTCTTTCCGGTGCCCGGTGGCCCGACGAGGAGGATGCCTTTGGGCACGCGCGCGCCCAGTCGGCCATAGGTCTTCGGGTCCTGGAGAAAGGAGACGACCTCCTGCAGTTCCGACTTGGCCTCGTCGACTCCGGCGACATTGGCGAAGGTCACCTTGGTGTCTTTCTCCACATAGACCTTGGCCCGCGACTTGCCGATCGACATGAGGCCGCCCAGGCCTTGCCCGCCGGCCATGCGACTGAAGAGGAACATCCAGATCACGTAGATGACGAAGAACGGCAGCACCCAGGCGAGCAGAGTTCCCGCGAAACCACTGGATGGCGCGCCGGTCACGGTGACCCCATGGGCGATGAGCTTGTCCGCCAGCCCGGTGTCGACGCGGTTGGTGATGAAGCGCGTCTTGCCGCTCGGCAAAGCCTCCTTCAGCGTTCCCTGGACGGTGTCGTCGCCGACGGTGACCTCCGCCACCCGGTCCTTGGACAAAAGCTCCTCGAACTGGCTGAGAGTCCGTTTCGAAACTCACTGCGGCGGGTTCAAAGGCCCCTCGGATGGTCGCTCCGCAATGACATGATACCCGATTTCCGCGGGTTTNAGAGTCCGTTTCGAAACTCACTGCGGCGGGTTCAAAGGCCCCTCGGATGGTCGCTCCGCAATGACATGATACCCGATTTCCGCGGGTTTGGGCGTCCCGGGTGAACCATGGAGGCTGGTCTTGGCAGGGTTTCGAAACGGCCTCTGAACGGGATGGTTTCGATTTCGGAATAGGTTCCCCAGGCCCATTGCAGCAAGGTGAAGCCGAGTATCGCCGCGAGGACATACCAGATGATGATTGTCTGCTTTTGCGGCGGCGTCGGCGAATCCTTGGCCATGTGTGGCTCCGGTCAATCGAAAGACGCGGTCTTGACGGTCCACTTCCGACTGCATCAAGACGTGCGGGAAATGCGGCTGCGGCAAGACAAACGCATGAACATTACGGCGGTCGCCGCAGGGAAAACCCGCGACGACCGCTACCCTTGGCGGACCAGCCGGTCAGGCGGCCGTCACGGCGATCTTCTTTTCCTTGCTCGGCGGCCCCGGCCGTCTTCGGCAGCTTGACCGTCAGCATGCACTTCGTGAAACTCGCCGCAATATTGTCGGCGTCGGCCCCCCTCGGGAACACGGAAGGAGCGTGTGAAGGACCCGTAGCGGCGCTCGGAGAGGTAGTAGTCCTTTTCCTTAGCATGTCGCGATACCGTGCTGGTCCGCCGGAGCCGCTGAACGGGATGACCAAAGCCGGCGCATGCGGCTTCGGCATTGATCCTGATCAAGATTTTGCATCTTGGCGGCGCTTGATCCGGATCAAGCCGCGAAGGAGGCCTCATGCATCTAACCGTCACTCGCGCCGAGGGCGCGTCGAAGCGTCCGGATCACCACCCCTCGCGCCTTGTCGTCGGCCGCCTTCTCAAGCCGCTCGTTGATGTCGAGGAAAAGCTTCGATATGTCGTTGTGCCAGTCGAGATGAGCCAGCTTGCCCGGGTCGATGCGGCGCGGCGTGTCGGATTTCAGCGGGAGGGCGGCTTCGGGCGTCAGCCTGAAGCCGTCGTCCAATCGCGGCACGAGGACCCGGTCTTGCGGAACCACCGCGCTCACACGCTGCTTCAGTCCCTCGATCGCCTCGACTTCCCCATGCACGAGGAAGAGGCCGGCCCCCACCGGACGCCGTTCCGACAGCCAGTCACAAAGCTCGGGTCCGTCGGCATGCCCGGAGTAGAGATCGATCTCGCGGATTTGTGCCCGCACGACGAACTCATCGCCTTGAATACGAACCTGGCGGGCCCCGTCCCTCAGGATCCGGCCCAGCGTGCCCTGGGCCTGGAAGCCGACGAACAACACCGTCGCTTCCGGCCGCCACAGCCAATTCTTCAGACGATGCCGGATGCGCCCGGCCTCGCACATTCCGCTGGCCGCGATCACGATATGGAATCCCTTCAACCTGTCCAGCGCCTTGCTCTCGTCGACTGACTGGGTGAAGCGGATGTTCGGTGCCCGCAAAGCGCGCGACAGAATATCGCCGTGCTCCAATTCCCCCGCATGGTCGTGGAAGACCCGGGTGGCACGGGTGGCGAGCGGCGAATCGATGACGATCGGAATCGCCGGCAGATCGCCGGTCTCGATGAGACGCTGCAGGTCGACCAGGAGCTCCTGCGTCCGCTCGACCGCAAAGGACGGGATCAGGAGCGCCCCGCCCGGGTTGTTCGCCGCCCTCACCGCGTCTCGCAGCATCCGGCGACGATCGGCTTCCGACGCCCCGGCACGATCTTCGTCGCCGTAAGTGCTTTCGCAGATGACATAGTCGAAGCCGCTCGGCGCGTCCGGATCGGCTTGCAACAGCTTGTGAGCCGGGCCGAGGTCGCCGGAAAACAGCAGCCGCAGTGGTAGATCTCTGGAGCTGGAGATCTCGATTTCGATGGAGGCAGAGCCGAGAAGGTGCCCCGCGTTCCAATAACGCGCCCTGACGCCGGCCATCACATCGAACCATGCGTCGAACGCGACAGCCCGGAACTGGCTCAGGCATTGTGCGACGTCGGCGGCGTCATAGATCGGCGCCACGACCCTGCGACCGCGCCGCTTGTTGCGACGGTTGAGATGCGCGACTTCGGTATCCTGGATATAGGCCGAGTCGGGCAGCATGACGCTGCACAGATCCTGGGTGGCACGGCTGGCGAAGACAGGACCGGCGAACCCGTGCTTGGTGAGCTTCGGCAGCAGCCCGGAATGGTCGATGTGGGCGTGGGTCAGCAGCACCGCATCGACCTGCTTTGGCTCGAACGGGAAGGCGCGGTAGTTCAGCTCCTTTTCCGACTTCGACCCCTGGAACAGGCCGCAGTCGACCAAAAACCGGCCGCCGACAACCTCCAGTTCGAAACACGAGCCCGTGACGGCCTGTGCCGCTCCGTGGAACCGGATGATCGGCCCCGGGACCGTCTTGGCGCTGTCATGACTCATTGGAAACTCCAGCCGTTATCGTAAGAATTGGTTGCCGTCGGTCGCCGCGTTCAGGTCGGTGATCATCTCCCGGCAAGCTCAAGGCATCACGCCCCCGCTCACCGTTGGCTCGCCGCCGCGCCGCCTGCGAGCTCGATGATCTCCGCGGTGATCTGTTCCTGGCGAACATGTCGGAATGTCGCCCGCAAAGCGCCGATCTGCCGATCGATTTCGCGATGCGCCGCAGCCATCGCCGTCATCCGTGCCTGGTTTTCCGCAGCGAAGGCGTGCAGCGCAACCTCGCAGAACAGAGCATGCAAATATTCGGCGGTGAGATCGGCCAGGAGCTTGCGGGTCGGCAAATTAAGGATCGGCGGCTCCCTGTGCTCAACCCCCGCGAAGGTGGCAGGGTCCAGCGGCAGAAGAGGCCGACGAACGACCGTCGGCTCGGCCCCGACGGACCCATCGGCGAAGACCGCCGTCACCCGTTCGACCCCTCCTGCCCCGATCCTCTGGTAGAGCGCGTCGCAAATGTCGCTGGCGAGCTTCGGAATGCCGGAGGAATGGGAGGGCATCGCGCTGGTCCAGTCGGCCGCAATGCCTCGTTCGGCGGCATGGGATAATCCGCGCGTGCCGATAAGAAAGAGCACCGGCACCGGCACCTCGTCGGCGATCGTCGCCAACACGCGCTCGTTGAAGGCTCCGGCGAACCCCTGTTCGGCGCCAAAGACGACGAGCGCTGCCTTGCTCGTCCGCTCCGGTGGAGGCGGCGCCTCGGTGGAAACCTGGGCCAATATCTGAGCAAGCCCCGCGGCGATCGTCTGGGCGTAGGCGTCGACCGCGCCCAACTCGTCGCGCGCTTTCTGCACCCGAGCCCCGGCGATCCCACGCATGGCGTTGACCACGGTGCCAAGCTGGCGGATGCCCTCGATGCGGGCCGAGACATCTGCGAGCCGGTCGCTCATGACGGCCTCGCGGCAGTTTTCGGGGAATCGACCTCGCGCACGATTCTCCGCATGGTCTCGAGAAGCGCTTCGTGACCGTCGGAGTCCAGCATTCCGTTTTCCTCGATCTGCCGGACAGCATCCGGAGCGCCGTGGTCGAGCCCCGCCGCGACCGCGCGGCGAAGGTCCGGCACCCGCTCCAGCGGCAGCCCGTCGACGAGCCCTGTCTGCACGGCCCCGACCAACGCGACCTCCTCGGCAAGCCGAAGCGGGTGAACATTTCCAGTTCGAGGAACTGGGCGTAATCGAGGCGCATCGTTTCCGCGGCCTCCCTGAGGGCGTGCGCTTGCGTCTTGCCGCCGACGCGGCTGACACTGGTGCCGACGTCGACAGCCGGCTTCTGGCCTTCGTTGAAGAGCCTGGTGTCGAGGACGATCTGCCCGTCGGTGATCGAGATCAGATTGGTTGGGATGTAGGCACTGAGATTGCCCGCGTCGGTTTCGGCGATCGGCAGCGCCGTGAGCGAACCACCGCCCCTGTCCTTCGACAGCATGGCGGCGCGTTCGAGCAGGCGAGCGTGGACGTAGAAGATATCGCCCGGATAGGCTTCCCGGCCAGGCGACTGGCGCGTCAGGAGCGCGATTTCGCGATGCGTGGCGGCGTGCTTGGAAAGATCGTCGATCACGACAAGCGCGTGCTGGCCACGATCGCGGAAATACTCGGCGATGGTAAAGTCGGCAAATGGCGCGATCCATTGCAAACCCGGCGAGGTTGCCGGCCCCGCCACCACGATGATCGTTCGCTCGGGTGCGCCGTGGGTCCGGATCGCGTCGATCGCCCGACGAACATTGGCGCTCTTTTGACCGACGGCGACATAGATCGAGATCATGTCGCTCGCCTTCTGGCTGATGATCATGTCGAGCGCCACCGTCGTCTTGCCGGTCGCGCGGTCGCCGATGATCAGCTCGCGCTGGCCGCGACCGAGGGCGAACAGCGTGTCGACAACGAGAATACCGGTCTGCACGGGCTGGGTCACGGCGGCGCGCTCGACGATCGCTGGAGCCGGACATTCAATCGGCTCGTTGCTCTCGGCCGAAACCGGGCCCTTGTCGTCCAGAGGGCGGCCGAGCGGATCGACGATCCGCCCAAGCAGTCCAGCCCCCACCGGCACGCGTACCACGTCGCCCGTGCCGGTAACGGTGTCGCCAGCTTGAACGCCGGCCACATCGTCGAGGAGCACGCAGCCGATACGATCCTCGTCCAGCACCTGGGCGAAACCGAACCGCCCATCCTTGAACGCGAGCAGTTCGTCCAGCCGCGCGTCGGGCAGGCCGGAGACCAAGGCAATGCCGTCGCCGACCTCCTCGACGCGGCCGATTTGCCGCGCCTCGGGACTCAGTGTGGCAGCGTCGAGACGCTGGCGCGCCCGCCGGCGCCACACTTCCGGCTCGAGTTCAGTCGCGGACGTCATGGGAAAGCTCCGTCAGGATGCGGTCGAGATCGGCGCGCCAGCTGTTGGTCACCAGGATATGCGATCCATGCAATTCAAGGCCGGCGATCAGCTTGGGATCCGCCTTGAAGTCGAGCCTCGGGCTGCCGCCCAGCGCGTCGACGAGACGCGTCCGGACGCGCTCCTTGTCTTCGTCCGCGAGAGGGCTGGCACTGACCGCCTCGAAGATCGCGCCGTCCCGTGCAAGGCTGTGACGGGCATGGTCGGGAAGACGGCCTATCTCCGCGACCAGCGAATCCAAAAATGCCTCCTGCAAAGCCTTGTCGTCCAATCGCGCCACCAGTCGCCGGGCGATGTCGACGGCGAGCCGGGAGGCCTGCTCGGCCCAATTCTCGCGATTCGCCTCCGTTTCCTTCTCGATTTCCGCTCTCGCCGTATCCCTCAGAACCTCCGCTTCCGCTTCGGCCTTTGCCAACACGCCCGCACGGACCTTTTCGGCGGCGACCTGTGCCTCCGCGACGATACGCGCCCGCTCCTCGGCAAAGCCCGCGCGCGTCGTCTCGATTTCGGCGAGCGCCGATCGCGCCTCGCTACGCTCGGCCTCCGCCTCGGCCAGAGACCCCGCCGCGGCCTTGCGCCGCGTCTCGATCATCGCCGCGAGCGGTCGCCAGAAGAAGCGCGCCAGGAGCCAGACCAGGATCAGGACGTTGACGGTCTGGATGCCCAACGTCCACCAGTCGATGCGCATGGGCAATCAGAGCAACAAGGGGTTGGCGAAAAGCAGAAGCAACGCCACGACCAGGCAATAGATCGCCATGGTCTCGATCATCGCCAGACCGACGAACAGCGTGCGGGAGATCGTCGCGGACGCTTCGGGCTGCCGGGCGATGGCGTCCATCGCCGCGGCGACCGAGCGCCCCTCGGCGAGCGCCGGTCCGATCGCCCCGAAGGAGACCGCGATCACCGCGCCCAGAATGCTTGCGAGCGCTAGCCAGTTCATTGTGTAGCCCTTTCCTTGGTCTTCGTGGGAGCCGGGCGTCCGTCGTTGACGGCTCCGGCGATGAACACCGTCGCGAGGACGGCGAAGATGTAGGCCTGGACGGCACCGGTCAGGAGATCGAGCGCCATCAACGGGATCGGGACGAGGAGCCCGGCCAGCGACAGGACGATGCCGATGACGAAAACCCCGCTCATGATGTTGCCGAAGAGGCGGACGAGCAGGGAGAAGGTGCGTGTGATGCTCTCGACGAAGTTGAGCGGGATCATCAGGACGCTCGGCGAGGCAAAGCTTTTGAGATAGCCACCGACGCCCCCCGCCCGGACGCCGAACCAGATCACCGCCAGGAAGACCAGCAGCGCCAACGCCGCGTCGGTTTCCAGATTGGCGGTCGGCGGCTCGACGCCTGGCACCAGCGAGGTCCAGTTAGCGAAGAGAATGAAGACGAAGAGCGTACCGATGAAGGCGCGGTAGTCAGCGGGCTCCGCCTGCATTGTTTCGCGGATTTGCCCGTCGACCGTCTCGACGACGAGTTCCAGCGCCGCCTGAAGCGACGACGGCACGAGCGACAGACGACGAGACACCGCCATGCCACCGGCGGCGAGCAGCACCATCAACGCCCAGGTTACGAGGATCGGCTCGGTGATCGGGACCGGGCCAAGCTGGAACATCGCTTCGGTGGTCAGCGGCGAGTTCATTCGGCAAGCCTTCCGACACGGCGCATGACGAAGGCGCGGCCGCCGAGCAAGCCGAGCGTCACCGCGAACAGGGCCGGCGCGCCTTGGAGGCTGGCGAGCGTAAGCGCTCCGACAAGCAGTGCGAATCGCGCGATCGCCACGGTCGCGGTCCGCCAAGGTGACGTACCGCTCGCGAGCCGCTGTGCCTGGTACCAGAGGGCCGAGAAGTGGGCCAAGCCGAGGGCAAGGCCCGCCGCGAGGAAGCCGAAAAGCACCATCGGCGTTCGCCAGTCCATCGCCTGGGCGGCATCGATCAGGGTCATTGCCCATTCATCCATTTCCAGGCCGACCAGCAGCCGATCGCAAGGCCGATCATCAGCAACGCCCCGGTGATCGTCAGTCCCGACTCGAACATCCGGTCGAGCCAGCGACCCACGAAGCTTGCCTATCCGGTTGTTACCCACGCCCACTAAATGTGGGGTGCGCCCATTCCCCGGAGTAAAGCCCGTCAAAGGTCGGCGCAGCTGC
>NZ_JAZHLJ010000279.1:0-608 GCF_036549495.1 Aurantimonas sp. C2-5-R2 | reverse complement strand
GCGTCGCCACGCAGGGCGCCGACAACCGCGCCGCTTGATCAAGCCGCGTCACCCAAAATCGGCCATAGCTCGTTTTCTGAGCGGCTACACTGCCCGCCGACGAGGACATAAAAGCGATCGAGTTGTGGTTGGCCTGCGTTTTCTGAGCGGCTACACTTGCCGGCTGCACGTCGTCGATCGCCGGATCGTTGTGGTTGGCCTGCGTTTTCTGAGCGGCTACACTGTAAAAACCGATGACATCAAGGTCCGTAACGTTGTGGTTGGCCTGCGTTTTCTGAGCGGCTACACTGCTGGCGCAAAGTAGTTTTCGAGAAAAGGTGTTGTGGTTGGCCTGCGTTTTCTGAGCGGCTACACTGGTCAGCGAGAGGTGGACGTTGTTCTGATCGTTGTGGTTGGCCTGCGTTTTCTGAGCGGCTACACTCCATGCCAAAATGGCGTCGTCATCTTTGATGTTGTGGTTGGCCTGCGTTTTCTGAGCGGCTACACTGAAAAGACTGCGCTCGCCATGGAACTCATGGTTGTGGTTGGCCTGCGTTTTCTGAGAGCTATGGCTGAAAATGGGTGATGGGGCCTGAGAAGGCGGCGTATCGTGGCGGGTTCTGAAGCCT
>NZ_JAZHLJ010000278.1:0-611 GCF_036549495.1 Aurantimonas sp. C2-5-R2 | reverse complement strand
TGGGAGGATCCACAATGGCACGCACGGGACGACCGGGACTATCTGCTGAACTGAAGCGGGAGCTTTGGCGACGATGGAAGAGCGGACAGTCACTCAGTGAGATAGGTCGGTGCCTGGGCAAGCATGCCGGCTCGGTCTTTGGGGTGTTGCGGGCCAAGGGCGGCATCGCACCTATGGAGCGGCGCCGGAGTATGCGGTCACTGACAATGGCGGAGCGCGAGGAGATATCTCGCGGGCTCAACGCCGGGCTGTCTTTCCGATCTATCGCAGTGCAGCTTGGTCGCGCGCCATCGTCTGTCTGTCGTGAAGTGGCCCGCAATGGTGGGCGCGGCCGATACCGAGCTACTGGTGCTGACGCGATGGCCTGGCAGCGATCAGTTCGTCCGAAGCCTTGTGTGCTCGCCAGCAATGCCCTGCTTTGTTCGGTTGTTGCCGAGAAGCTTCAAAGCCGATGGTCACCGCAACAGATATCGGGTTGGCTGGCAGCCCAGTATGGTGACGACAGGACAATGCGGGTGTCCCACGAGACGATCTACAAGAGCTTGTTCATTCAGGCCCGCGGCGTGCTCAAGAAGGAGCTGATGGTTCATCTACGCAGCCGGCGGATCATG
>NZ_JAZHLJ010000277.1:0-627 GCF_036549495.1 Aurantimonas sp. C2-5-R2 | reverse complement strand
TGAGGTAGGCTTGTAGATGCTTGGCGCTGACTCCATGATGGATGCCATTGATCCAAGTCTTCAGATTGGCGAAGACCAAGTGGATGATCGGCAGGAATTCCTCTGCGATCTCTGGGTCTCCGCATTCGGCGATCGCGTGGTGGTCGAATCCGCGCTTGCGAAGGCCGGCATAGCCGCTCCAATCGTCCGTGACGATCAGCGATCCGGGAGCGACGGCGTTTTCGACGAATCCGCAGAGCGAATTGGCGCTACGGTCAGGGACGACAGCGAGACGAACGCGCCCCGCGTAGCGACCGTCTTTCCGATTGTCGAGCTTGGTTCCCGGCTTGCGGTGACGCACCTCCACGGCGCAGGAGACGAGAACCTTGTGATGGACGCCCCGGCCTTCGCCGCGGGTCCGTCCTCCAACCCACGTTTCATCCACTTCGACATGTTCTTGCGGCTTGCCGCCAATCTTGTCGCGCTCCGGGCGCACCATCCCGGCGCGGAGCTTATGAAGGATGCCGAAAGCGGTTTCGTAGCGCGACAGGCCGAGCTGCCGCTGAAATTGGACGGCCGACATTCCCGGCGTGTGGCTGGCGATCAAGTAAGCCGCCCAGAACCAAGGTCGACAACGGCGTGTGGCTG
>NZ_JAZHLJ010000276.1:0-642 GCF_036549495.1 Aurantimonas sp. C2-5-R2 | reverse complement strand
TTAGAGCCTGAGCGAAAAGGAGTTGAGCGATATCAGCAGGTTGTGATTCCCCTTCGTTGTCGAGACGTTGGAGGATCGAAATGGCCTGGGATGATATCGCTCGGCTTGAGCATAGCCGCAGTTGCGTTCGCTATCCAAGCGATTTGACGGAGAGGGAATGGGCGCTGATCGCGCCGATGCTGCCGCCGGCCAAGCGCGGCGGCAGGCCGCGGACAACCTGTCTGAGGGAGGTGATGAACGCCATCCTCTATATCGCGTCGAGTGGTTGTCAGTGGCGAATGCTGCCCACCGATTTTCCGCCAGCCTCCACGGTTCGCGGCTATTTCTACGACTGGCGCGACAGCGCGCTTCTTTCAACGATCAACGGCCTTCTGGTGATCGGCGCTCGTGAACTGGAAGAGCGTGAGGCCAGTCCAACAGCGGGGGTGATCGATAGCCAGAGTGTCAAAACCACCGAAAGCGGCGGGGTTTGCGGTTATGATGCTGGCAAGAAGATCAAAGGCCGCAAGCGCCACATCGTGACCGATACGCTCGGTCTGATGCTGACGGTGGTCATTCATTCCGCCGACGTCCAGGATCGTGACGGCGCCACGACGGTGCTGAAGTCCCTGCGCTATCGCTTTCCGTGGCTGCGCCACATCT
>NZ_JAZHLJ010000275.1:0-650 GCF_036549495.1 Aurantimonas sp. C2-5-R2 | reverse complement strand
ATTGCAATATGAGTTATAGTGTGGTACATAGGCTCAAATTTGGGGTAAGCGAATGATCGTCGGCTTTCGGGATGACTGGTTGCGGGCCTTTTTTGTGGATGATGTCAGCTCGCGCAATATCCCATCCGATCTTGAAGCCCGGTTGTTCCGCAAGCTCCAGATGATTGACGACGCCGTAACCGATCAGGACCTGCGCGTTCCGCCCAGCAATCACTTCGAGAAGTTGCGCGGTAATCTGACGGGGTTCCATTCAATCCGCGTCAACCAGCAATGGCGGCTGATCTTTCGCTGGAATGGCAAGCGCGGGGAGGCGGACGGGATTTATCTGGACGATCACAGTTACCGATGAGAGCGAGGCAGACCATGTTGACCACGAAGCGCAAGCCGGCCACTGTCGGTGAAATCCTGACCGAAGAGTTCATGCAGCCGATGGGCCTGACCCAGGGCGCGCTCGCCGAGGCGATGGGCGTTCAGCGCAAGCATGTCAACGAGTTGTGCGGCAACCGCAGGAATGTGACTGCCGCGACCGCGCTTATCCTCGCGCGCGTGTTCGGCAACAGTCCCGACTTCTGGCTCAACGTGCAGCGGCGCAACGATCTCTGGGAAATCATGAACACGCCAGGGGAGCGCGAGCGTATCGAACGCGCCCG
>NZ_JAZHLJ010000274.1:0-656 GCF_036549495.1 Aurantimonas sp. C2-5-R2 | reverse complement strand
TTCGGCGCCAGTCGGCGACAGCGGCACGTAGCCGAGTTCGTCGACGATCAGCAGCTTCACGGCCTGGAGATCGCGCTGCAGCTTCAGAAGGGGGTCGGTACATAGAACGGACTCAGATATACGCTAACGATCGGGCCAGCGGAGACGGCGATGGTGTCGGAAAACACACGATTCCCGACGCTCCCGAAGCCGCCTCAGCGAACGCCCCAATGCCAGCCTATAAATAGGCGACAAACCATGTCGCTTTGCTGTAGTGTGCGACAAAGCGGGTTTGAGGGTTTGTCGTACATGCTGGTCGGATATATGCGGGTGTCGTCGGCCGACGATCGCCAGACAGTCGATCTCCAGCGCGACGCTCTGGTCGCAGCCGGCGTTGATCATCGGCATCTGCATACCGACAAGGCATCCGGTGCCCGCGATGATCGGCCGGGACTAAAAGCCTGCCTCGACTATCTGAACGCGGGCGATACGCTGATCGTGTGGAAACTTGATCGGCTCGGACGCTCACTACCACACCTGCTGGCGATCGTCACCGACCTGAAGGCGCGCGGTATCGCGTTCCGGTCGAGCTATGGCTGAAAATGGGTGATGGGGCCTGAGAAGGCGGCGTATCGTGGCGGGTGCTGAAGCCTGCCAGAACCTCCCGAAGGAGCGAT
>NZ_JAZHLJ010000273.1:0-666 GCF_036549495.1 Aurantimonas sp. C2-5-R2 | reverse complement strand
GATTGCGTCAGATCCACGGTTCGAAGCGATTTGACATCGACGAAAGCAAGGTGCGCGAGATCGCGACCGGCACGTTCCTGCAGAGCAAGCGCAACGCCATATTTATTGGCGGGACAGGCAAAGAAGATCCACGCCGATCTGGAGAGGTCGGGCGTCAGGGCCCGCCTTCTCGACGAAGGCAGCGCAAGCCTGGCCGACGGCGTGCTCGTCTGCACCCCGCATCTGGCGAAGGGACTGGAATTCGACCGGGTCCTGGTTCCCGATGCCAGCGACGCGATCTACTCGACGCCGATGGATCGCAACCTTCTCTATGTTGCCTGCACGCGGGCGATGCACAGGCTAACTATACTCGTCGTGGGAACACCCTCCGCCTATCTGCCGGCGGTTGGCTGACGCCAGGGCGCCACGCCCGAAATCGCGGCTTCCCGCCGCGCGTCAGGCGGAACCGGCGCCGACAACCGTCTCGAAGCGATCCAGTATCTGCCGGAGGTCATCCGTCAGATGGTCGCGGGCCTGAGCAGAAATGTCGGCCGGGATCCCATGGATCGCCTCGGCGACCGCACCGGCGATGCAGGCGAGCGTGTCGGTGTCGCCGCCGAGGCCGACGGCAAGGCGCACGGCATGTTCCCAGTCATCGGCTTCGAACGCAGCCGCAAGGGCGGGGGG
>NZ_JAZHLJ010000272.1:0-674 GCF_036549495.1 Aurantimonas sp. C2-5-R2 | reverse complement strand
GGCAAGGTTTCCAAGGAGGGTGAAACCGGCTTCGATATCATCGCCTATGCGGCGCATATGGCAGCATTGATGGGCGCGACCATCATCAAGGTGAAACTGCCGACCGCCCATATCGACCTCGACGCGGCGAAGCCGATCTACGAGAAGCACGCCATCCCGCGGGAAGCCGCCGCCGACCGCGTCCGCCACATCATGCAGGCAGCCTTTGCGGGCAAACGAATCGTCGTCTTTTCCGGCGGCGCGGCGAAGAACACCGACGAGCTCCTGGACGAGGTCCGCGCCATCCGGGACGGCGGCGGCAACGGATCGATCATCGGCCGCAATTCGTTCCAGCGCAGCAAGGAAGAGGCGATCGCACTGCTGAACCAGGTAATGGACGTCTACGCCTGATCGATGGCGACAACGCTTCGGCCCGGCGTAGAGCGGACGCCGGGTTGAAACGACAACGGCCGCCCTTGGGCGGCCGTCATATTCGATTGGTGCGAGAATGGCGTCGAAAGCCTATTGCGCGGCCGCAGCAGCGAGCGCTTCGGCCGGATCGCGGTCCTTGCCCTCTTCGTCGAAGCCGGCGAGATAGGCGATAACGTTGGCGAGGTCTTCCGGCTTTTTCAGCCCGGGAAACGCCATCTTGGTACCTTTGACGACGGCGCGGGGGTCGGCGAGCCATTCCGTCA
>NZ_JAZHLJ010000271.1:0-707 GCF_036549495.1 Aurantimonas sp. C2-5-R2 | reverse complement strand
CGCCGTCTGGATCAATCCGCCCAACAACAAGCTCCAACTCCAAGCTTAATCTATCGCTCCGGCTGTCTCACATTCGTTGACACGCTCCGTGAGCGATCGGAGGGTTTCGGAAAGATCAAACCCCAAGATCTATGTCCGCCGGGATACTGCCCTTACGTCCGACCAGGCGGGCGCCAAAGTCATCTTCGAGGGCCAGGCGCGACAGCGCCAGTTCCAACAGCTCCGTGTCCGAGGTGACATGGGCGCGCTTCTTGGCCGCCTCGATCAACTCGGAGGGCACCCGCCCCGAAAGACGGGTATTCTTCGCGGCGCCGATGAGGCCGGCGGCTTTCGCTTGCTCGAGCACGAGCTTATTGCGCGTCGATGCGACCGTTGCTTCGCTTTCTGCAGCCGTCCGTGTTTGCGCAGCCATGAGAACCTCCTGTGTTGAACAGAATATAGATTGCGTTGAACGCTTAAGCAAGGCTTAGTAGCCGCTGGCCTTCGGGACGTCAGACAGCTGAAGCAGACGTATCATAGTGATCGATTGGGGGGATCGATGGATTCCATGCAAACCGAAATTGCGCGCTTCCTCGCGGAAAAAGCGACGCGGCAAACGCGTGCGACGTATCTGCAGGGGGGATGTCCCGAAGTTTGTTGAACTTCGGCGAACGACGTTGCCGGGGTTGAAGGTTACGCGGCCCTGGAAACGGAGGCAACGGGCTTTT
>NZ_JAZHLJ010000270.1:0-717 GCF_036549495.1 Aurantimonas sp. C2-5-R2 | reverse complement strand
TCTGGGGCATTACCATGTCGATACGTTACCTGCGCCCTCAAGGGTAAATTCCCGGGTGGTCGATGTCTCATCGTCATTGGCACGGAGGGGCCGCCACAGTCCTCGCTGGCCTCCTCCAGATCGCCGCCGGCTTCCTAAAGCTCGGCAACGCCATGCAGTTCGTCTCCCGGTCGGTGATGACTGGCTTCGTCAACGCGCTGGCGATCCTGATCTTCATGGCGCAGATCCCGGAACTCGTCGGTGTGCCGTACCTGACCTACGTCATGGTCGCGGCAGGCCTCGCGATCATCTACCTGCTGCCCCGGCTTACCACGGTGATCCCGTCTCCGCTCGTTGCGATCGTCGTCCTTACCGCGATCTCCCTGACCTTCGGCATGGACCTTCGGATCGTCGGCGACATGGGCGAACTGCCTTCGACGCTGCCGGTCTTCCTGATCCCGGACATCCCGCTGAACCTCGACACCCTGATGATCATCCTGCCGTATTCGGCAGCCGTGGCCGTGGTGGGCCTGCTCGAATCCCTCATGACGGCCCAGATCGTCGACGAGCTGACCGACACGGGGTCCGATAAGAACCGCGAATGCGTCGGCCAGGGCATCGCCAACACGGTGACGGGCTTCTTCGGAGGCATGGCCGGCTGCGCGATGATCGGCCAATCGGTCATCAACGTGAAATCCGGCGGCCGTGGGCGGCTATCCTGCTTCGCTGCAGGCGTTT
>NZ_JAZHLJ010000027.1:0-48940 GCF_036549495.1 Aurantimonas sp. C2-5-R2 | reverse complement strand
GAAATGGCGGTGGGCATAAGATCGTTCTCCTCTTCGGAAAACCGCCACATGGCCTCTCAACTGCATCGGGAATGAGTCAGTCCCATTCTTGCAAGCGATTTTACAAACGCTCATGCCAGGCTGCATTGCCGCCTCGACGAGGCGAACTTTTTCCGCTGTTGCCAACGGCGTCTGCGCTGCACCGAAGTGATGACTTCGACCCGTGAAAACGAGCCGTCTGAAGCTTTCGACATAGTCGTACTCATAGGCGGATGCCTATGCCTTATCGGCTATGCCGACTGTCCGGTCAAAACGGGGTGCACTCCACCGGATGGGTTCGGGAATATGTGCTCCCTTACTTCATCGCCGCTTTTGCTGGCCCGATAGGGGTGGTTGCGGGCTTTACTCTGATCGAAAAGCTGTTGCCATCGGTCCGGCTCCGCCCCATTGCATGGGCCTTTGCAATATTCATCGGTATAATTTGGCTGATGGCCCTAGTCCTGCCCTTTACCAACGGCGATTCCTT
Organism: Aurantimonas sp. C2-5-R2; assembly: GCF_036549495.1. Taxonomy (NCBI): domain Bacteria; kingdom Pseudomonadati; phylum Pseudomonadota; class Alphaproteobacteria; order Hyphomicrobiales; family Aurantimonadaceae; genus Aurantimonas; species Aurantimonas sp. C2-5-R2. Next base: position 48,435 of record NZ_JAZHLJ010000027.1, on the reverse strand, counting down.
CGATGCAGGAATTACGGTTATGGCTGTTCAATCGGTGGCCGCGTTAATCGCAGCTTTCAAGCTATCGGCCAAAAACTAAATTCATGCATATCGAAGACAATGCAGGGTTGCAGAGTCGCCCGGCCTCATCAAGAAATTTGCGCTGCCTTGGAATATGCGAAGTGCCGGATGAAGCAGCCGCCGGTTACTGGCGCGGCGCTGCCACCGTGATCGTGCATCGCTGATCCTCGCCGGCCGTGCGGGCGGCCTCGACGCATTGGCCGATCGCCATCGTCACCCTCGCGCACGTCGGCCAGGCTCAGTTCTGCAATCCGTCCGGCCGGCGAAGGGATGGCGCTTGGATCAATCGAAACATCGGCATAGAGCGCCGCAAAGCCCGCCAGGACGGCAGCGGCGACGCGGTTGGACTTCGGGTCGTCCAGCAGCGTTCCCGCCGTTGCACGCGCCATCGCTGGCCATTGGTGGGCAGCCTTGCCGCTTGCGGCCTTCAGGTTGCTGTTGGCGGCCTTCGGAGGTGGTGACGGTTGCGCGGCCACAGGAAGGTATGGCGGCCGCTGCCAGATTTCACCGGGTGCAGTATATCGGCTTGCGAAGAGCCGGCCATTGATTTTGATCATGTTACAATCCCGATTGTCGGTTTCCCTGTTCGCTACACTCTGAAATCCGCGAACTCGTCAGCCTCTTCCTCTTTGGCGCCAGGAGCGCCGACCTTGGACCTGTCGGTAGGCGTAAAGCCGAGCTTTGAAAGCGCGGTGATCAGCTTCGAAATTCCGCCGCCGTCAAGCGCCCCGGAGCGAAAATCCGCAAACAGCCGGCACGCTATTTCGAGCATCAAGCGGTCGGCCGCGGTGAGCCAGAATCCGTGGTGGGCAAGTTCGTTCCAGATCGCGCACGCAGTAGCCGGCATCCCGTTCGGTGGCGCGCCAACCGGCGTGGTAACTACCGGCTCATTGGCCCTTGCTCTCTTGCGCTCCGGGTGCGCCTTCATAGTGCCGTTTAGCTCCAGGGCAGCAGTCGGTTTCCTTGGTCGAGCCACTTGCAATCTCCCGCGTCCCGGCCTATTATTATGGTAGCCGCTGAGCCACGCTCGCCGCCATTCCATATCAATTCAGATTTCCGATTTTGGAAGTATAAAATTCTCTTTGGGGACGCGGGTACGGGCCGGCGACGCCCTGGAGATGTGAGGTACCCCCGGGGTGCTGGGCGCCGCAGCCGTCAGCGTGGCAAGTCGGGCGGGCGGCGTGGTGATCGAGCGCCGCCACTGATCGACGGGGCGGGGTTGTAGGGTGACAATCATTGCCGGAGATTCCGAATGAAATCCACGCTGGCAGCGTGCGTTCCGTCCTCGTCCGCTATCAAGACAATGAGACGAGGAAAGAGGCTGGTGGCGTCAATGCCGACCAGCGTGACGGGCTTCCCAGTGTCAGGGTGAAGGCCGGGGCGCGGTTCGATGGGAATCATACTTTGGTTTTCCACGGTTGTTTCTCCTCGTTTCAGGGTGCCCATGCGGGCGGTGTTTTTGGCGTACGCCCGTACGCCGGCCTTACGAGAACGGTACGGCTGTAACACATTGATTGTATTGCATAAAATGCCAAATCGTACGGGAAGCGTACCCTAGAGAAAAAGTCCGTACGTACGCCAGGGTGTAGGGGTGTGGGGATAAATCCCCCCACGCCCCCCCCGGTCCCTGTTTAAGTTGGTGCGATTAAGCTGTGCCGTACGGCCTGAAACCCTTATGGCACAAGGTTTAGATGCCGCACCGTACGGCTGCAAATCGGGTGTACGCACGGCGTACGCTGCCGCGTCACGCCACATCGGTTCGCCGTGCAAGGATTGATGCCGATGAAGCCGCCGCCGCCCGCTTGCGATGGCGCTCGCCCTTGATGTCTACGGCCTCGGCACCGCCCTTTTCGGTGAGCCGGCGCTTGCCGCGCTTCATGTCAACCAGCTTCGCCGTCGCCAGTCTTTCCCAAGCCGATTGGACGCGCCGCTTCTGCCACTTGCCATCGTCGCCCAGCCACTCCAGCCGCTCGGCGATGGTCGCCAAGGTTTGGGTCGGATCACGCTCTATTTCCAAGAGCACGTCGTCATTGTCTTCGCGCGTCCGCTCCTTGCGGCCGACAACATCGCTTGCGGAAAGCACGGCCGCCATGACGGTCGGAACGTCGCGCCCGCGGCTGTTTTTGAGCGTAGGTGCTGTCACGGGCCGGAGCTCGAAGTTTATCGGATCAAAGTCCGGCCCCCGGTGCTTCCCATGCCAATGCAATTTCACAGAGCCGTCGCTCGTTTTGATACAAACAAGGTTGCCGTCCACCTCATTCAGGAACGCGCCGCCGCCGCGCGGAAGCAAATTAAACTGATCCGCGCTCTTGGTTGGATGCGCGGCAACCAACACGCAGGGCCGGCCCGGCAGTGTCGTCAGTGCCCGCAGGTCGCGGGCGTGGGCGCCCAATTCAGTGTTCGCGTTTTCATCCTTGCCGCGAAAGTAAGCCGTCGAAGTATCGATAACAATGAGATCGACGCCGCCAAGTTTTCGCACGTCATCCTCGATGCGCTTGGACATGGCGGGGATGCTGAACGTGCCCTTGATGAAATGCGCATCGATCGTCGCCGGGTCAAACTCCATGTGGTGCGCCATTGCGATCCATCGCATAGTTACGTCGTCGGGATTCTCGCCCGCGAAATACAGGGTCCGGCCCTTGCGCACCTCGCGGTTGCCAAGCGGCTCGCCCAGCGCCGTCAGCGCGGTGGTCAGGAGCAAGATCGCCGTCTTGCCCGCGCCGGTCTGCGCCGTGACGCTGTAAATGAATGACGCCTGAGCTATGCCGTCGATATGGTAATCGGGCGGGACGAAACCGGTCACAAGCTCGCCGCTTGAGATGATTCCGGGATAGGCGTCAGGTTGGTTGTCGTTGGCGGCCACGGGCGGCACCTTGGCGTTGTGCTTGGCAAGCAACGCAACGTGCGCGACGGGCGGGGTGGTATCCACACGCGCACCGCCCCCAACGCGGTCACGTAGCCAATCGGCGGCTGCGGCGGGCGCCATGCCGAGGCAGACGGCGACGAGATCAATCGGCGAATACCCCTTGTTTCCGTCCGAATGGTCGCAGATACTGGCCGGCGCGATTTCCAACGCCTGCCCCCGCTTCGCCGTCGCCAGTCCTGCACGGCGGGAAGGGCGGAAGGACGCGACGGCGAGGTAGCCGGATTGATACCGCTTCAGCCTAGCTAGGCCCAAGGCCGGAACCCATGCGTCGAGATCGGCGAGAGCGCGCGTCTTGATGACGGCCCAAGGTCCATCACCGGCCACGGCAGGGGGGCGCCTGTCGTTGGCCGCCTTCGCCTTCCGCTCGGGCTCGCCACGTGCTGCCAGCAATTCGCGTGCGGCGGTGAGGAAGGTGTCGAGCGTGTCCGGCGTGATTTCCGGGAGATCCGCGAAGGCAATATCCGCCGGCGAGCCGTTGCTCCACTCATAGGGCGCCTCGGTGTCGGGGTGGATTCCGTAGGCAACGAATTGGTTTCCGATGCCGAGCACCTCGACCTCGCACCTCGTGCCATTGATCAGGAACTTGCCCGTCGTCGCTTTCTTCCTCGGCGCGGTGGCGCGGAATATAAAGAGGCACTTAGGCGCCTTGCCGACGCGGCACGGGGCGGATGCGCCGCCCGGCAGGTCCAGAACCATTTCCACCAATGCGGTCGAGGTTGCGCTGTCCAGCGCATCGATGTCGATTGCTACCAAATCCCCGGTCAGGAGCCCGGTGTTAGTGTGATCGGGGTGCGCCCGTATCAATCCCTCGACGTGCTCGGCGTTCGGCTTGAGGTTCTGCCAGCCACGAATGCGGGGCGACTTGCCGGCAACTGGTATCGGGACGTACCCGTTTACGGTCAATTGGCGGCGCAGATCGGCGAGTGGCTTAGTTTCTTTGGGAAGGGCGTTCATAGGGCTTTGCGGCCTCCAATTCGGAAAGGGCTTGTGCGGCGGCGCTCGATAGCTCGGCCGCCAGCTCGGGGTGGAATGACGCGGCATGCTTTCCGCAGGCATTCGGCGCGACGATGCGATAGCGACCGTCCGCCAATCGGCGCAGGGTCAGGTTGTAAAGGCGTAAGTGCGGGCCGGCTTCGACATCAAAGTGCGCAATGGTACGCGTGCCCGCGCCGGGCGGTGCCGGGCGGATTGACAAGATTCGCATGGTGTAACTTTCGGTTGGTGGCGGGTTGGCCGGCGGGTGGGTTAGTTACGTAACGAACGCAAGCGGTGAGGAAGGGTCATGCCGACGCCACCGACACGCGGCCGGCGATCTTGGCGTTGTCATTCGCGTGGTCGTAGACGGCGGTGCGGCGAGTGCTTTCGAGCCATGTCGTCAGGTCATTCTGACGATAGCGCACGCGCCCGCCAACCTTGAGATAGATGGGGCCGTTTCCCGACATTCTGGTCTTATTGAGCCAGCTTGCAGACATTCCGAGAAATTCAGCGGCATCGTTCGTGCTGAGCATTTTTTTTGATCCCTTCGATTTTTTTCGCTTGACACCAATCCCGCCCGACTGTAGTTTACGTTGACATCTTCTGGATGATGCCATATTTTTGTCGAGCGCGATCTTATAAGACAAATTTACCCAATTTGTCAAGCTGAATCTCAGGTCAGCCACAGATACTGTCTAGCCATGGCCATCCGGCGTATTTGTCGCCTTTCTCCTTAATGCTCGTGTATCGCTTGAGACTGTTCCATGAGCGGTGGCCGCTCACGCTCGCGGTTAGCGGGATTGTGCGCCCCATCTCAAAGAGCCGGGAGACGCCCTCGTGCCGCATGTCGTGGAAGCGTAAATCGTCAATCCCAAGAAACTGACATGCCCGCGTGAACGCAGCGCTGATTGCGTCAGTCCCAAACGGAAATATGCGATCGACCGTTTTCGGCATTGATCGGATGATCCGTAGGGCTTCGGGGGGAAGCTCAACCCAAACGTCGTTTCCCTTTTTCTGCCCTGGGTGCTTCATATCTCGAACAAGGATTCTGCTGTGCTGCTCATCCAAGTCTGCCCACGTGATGCGGGTGATCTCTTCCTGTCGTCGGGTCGAGAAAATCGCAAAGGCGACAATCTTGTGCATCGGCGACGATTGAGGAGCGCGTGCCTGGCGATCAACAAAGTGCTGCATGATGCTATCAAGTTCGGTGAGGGTAGGGCGCCTATCCCGCTCATCCGACTTTGCAATCTTCTCAAGGCGGGCGAGGGTCCGCTGCGCGGCCTGCATCTCCGCATAGTCAAGGTCGATGCCCCAAGCCACCTTCGCGTCGCGGAACACTGCGGCAAGGTGGCTGATATAGTTCCCGACAGTCTGAGGCTTCCGCCCCCCGGCTAGCAGATCGTCAGCGAAAGATACGATGTCCTTAGCGCGGATCGTCACGTCCGTCTTCGAGGCGATGGAATGTGCGCTGATTGTCCGCAGCACCTGTTCTTTCGTGCGGCCGATCGTGCGCTTGTCGGATAGGTACTTTTCGATTGCGTCCGCGAGAGTTGCGGCTGGCCTGTTCAACTGGTCAATTGCGCCAGGCCTGTCTAGCTCGCCCTCTCTCCCTGCGGCCCAGGCTACCGCCTCCCGCTTCTTGTTGAAGGTCTTCGCCTCCCGCCACACGATCACGCCGCCTTTCTTTCGCACGATCTGAGCGGTAAATCCGGTGGTGCCGTTCTTGCGTTTGCGTGCCGTGATCGTGCCCATCGGTACAACATCCTTCCTGTCTAGGTACGACATTGTCGTACTTCGATATGAAAAACGCTGCAAGAGCGGGAAAAAGTACAACATTTGAGGATATGACTGGACAGACAAAAATGGCGTTAGAGCATTGAAGATATTGCTAAAGCCCAGCGTTTCCGGGGCGCGGCGCTTCGCCGTCGCTCCCATGATCGACTGGACCGATCGCCACTGCCGGTTCTTTCACCGTCAGTTGACGCGGCGTGCGTTGCTCTACACCGAGATGATCGTCGCCGATGCGATCCTGCATGGCGATACCGAGCGGCTCCTGGGCTTCGATGCGGCGGAGCATCCGGTGGCGCTACAGATCGGCGGCTCGGATCCGGACAAACTGGCGCGTGCCACCCGGATCGCTGCCTCATACGGCTACGACGAGATCAACCTGAATGTCGGCTGCCCGTCGGATCGGGTCCAGTCCGGCACCTTCGGCGCCTGTCTGATGCGCGAGCCAGGCCTCGTCGGCGAATGTCTGGCGGCGATGGCAGGCGCCAGCGCCGTCCCGGTGACGGTCAAGTGTCGGCTGGGCGTCGACGATCAGGACCCCGAAGAGGCGCTCGACCGGCTCGCCGACGCAGCCGTAGCGGCTGGCGTTGCGGGTATCTGGGTCCATGCGCGCAAGGCCTGGCTGGAGGGTCTCAGCCCGAAGCAGAATCGCGACATCCCGCCGCTCGACTATGATCGGGTGCATCGCCTGAAGCAGCGGCTTCCCGATATCTTCGTGGGGCTGAACGGCGGCGTGAAAACCCTTTGCGAGGCCGAGGCGCAGCGGCCCCACGTCGACGGCGTGATGATGGGACGTGCCGCCTATCAGACGCCGGACCAGCTCGCCGCGGTCGACGCCCGCATCTTCGGCGAAGCGCCCCGGGTGATCGACTTTGCCGCGCTGATCGATACCATGGCTGCCTATGCCGCCCGGCACATCGCGCAAGGCGGCCGGCTCGGCCAGGTTACGCGGCACATGATCGGGCTGTTCCACGGTATGCCGGGCGCGCGGCGTTGGCGGCAGATTCTGTCCGAGGGCGCAAGCCGCCCCGATGCCGGGCCGCAGCTGCTCCATGAGGCATTTGCCGCCGTGCGGATCGATGCTGTCGGGCGCGCCGCCGCCTGAGCCCCACGGCCCCGACCGATTTTCGCCTCCCGATGCGCCGAATCAGGGATGCAAACAGCGCGCCGACGGCCTATGACGCGCCATGATTCCGATCGATGTTGCTTCCCTTGCCGCCCTGGCCTTACCGATCGTCGCGGCCGCGGCGGCCGCCGGCTTCCTCGCCGGTCTGTTTGGCGTCGGCGGCGGGGCGATCTTTGTCCCCGTGCTCTACCAGACCTTCGAGGGACTCGGCGTCAGTCACGCCGTCTCGATGCATCTGGCGATCGGCTCTTCCGTCGCGATCATCATTCCGACGTCGCTGCGCTCGCTGGCTTCGCACTGGAAGCGGGACGCGGTCGACTGGACGCTGCTAAAGGGCTGGACGATCGCCATACCGCTCGGCGCCGTGGCCGGCGCTTATATTGCCGCGTCAGCCACGTCGGCGGAACTCCGGGCGATCTTCGCGGCACTCGCCTTCACGCTCGGATTGAAGCTGATCTTCGGGCGTGTCGGGTTTTTGCTGGGCTCGGACCTGCCAGGCCTTGCCGGACGCTCGGTCGCCGGCTTCGTCATTGGATTGATGTCGTCGCTGATGGGTATCGGCGGCGGTATTCTCAATAACACCTTCATGACGCTCTACGGTCGGCCGATGATCCAGGCGGTGGCGACCAGCGCCGGAGTCGGCGTCTTGATCTCGATCCCTGGCGTCCTCGCCTATATCGCCGGCGGCTGGGGCAATCCGTTGCTGCCGTCGTTCAGCCTCGGTTTCGTCAGCCTCGCTGCCGTCGGCCTCGTCGCACCGGCCTCGATCCTCGCAGTGCCGCTCGGCGTGGCGCTGGCGCACCGGCTAACCCGCCGACAGCTTGAACTCGGCTTCGGCACATTCCTGCTGATCGTCGCGGCGCGCTTCGCCTACAGCCTGCTGTGAGCGTCCATCACACGACCTAATCGGTGAGGATCAGCCGGTCGCCGCGGAAGTCGAAGGAGGTGAGGGTGTTGAGGAAGCTCATGCCGAGCAGCGCCGACCCGAGACCATTGCTGTCGGTTACCGCCCCTGGCACGTCGTGGCGGACAATGTCGCCGACGCGAACGGCATCCAGCCGGATCGGCGCCGCACGGGCGATGCCGTTCGCCGTCATCACCTCCTGGGAATAGCGCAGGCGTGCCGTGTCGATGCCTATGCTCTCGGCGGTGGCGCGGTCCATGGCCACGATCGAGGCGCCGGTGTCGACGATGAAGGAGATCGGCTTGCCGTCGATCGAACCGTCGAGTCGGAAATGGTCGTCGATCCCGCGCAGCGCCATGAACCGCTTGCCCTCCGGCGCTCCGACCGCGACCAGCGTTCCTGGGACCAATGCGGCCATCAGACGGTTCTTCAAGCCGGCGAGGTCTGGCAGAAAGGTGTAGAGTCCGATCAGGGCGACGAAAGCGAGAAACCAGATCGCGGCACCCCGCAAGGCCTCGCCAAGCCGGGTGCGCAGCATCAGCACCGCCGTCGAGGCCAGCGCCAGGCCCCAGGCGCCATAATAGGCAAGGCTGGCGAACTGGTTGTCATCCAGCCCGACGATCTGGCCGTCGGTGTTGAGCACCAGTACGAGACCGGCGGCGGCCAGGACGCCGAGGATCATCCATAGGAGCGAGCCGCTACGCATCGCCGCCGGCGTCCGCTTCCCGCCGCTCGCGGGTGCGCCGGGAGCGGGCGGTCTCCCGCCGGGCCGGCCGCTCGACGCCCGCCAGCCGGGCAGGCAGCATGTCCATGACCGCCCGACGGTCCGTAGACGAGATGGCGGTCCAACCGGCGATCTCCTCGCCGGTCCGGCCGCAGCCGAAGCAATAGCCGGTCTTCGGGTCGAGCACGCAGACGAGGATGCAGGGGCTTTCGATGCTCATGGTCCTCAACGGGTCTGGTGACAGCCATCGTCGTTCACAGGCATTGATATGGCGAGCGTCGGGAGACGGAACAAGAAAAATCCAACGACCGGGCACCGGGCGCCCGTTCAGTCCTGCTCGTCGAGTGCCGGCATCACCTCGAGAACGCGGGAATTGGGGAAGATCGCGATCGCCTCGGTGCCTTCGCGCAGGCGCGACAGCAGTTCAAAGCTGCCATCGTGCATCTTGACCAGCGCCTGGACGATCGGCAGTCCAAGACCGGTGCCCTGTTCGGCGCTCTTGATGGCGATCGATCCCTGGCCGAAGGACGATAGCACGATCGGGATTTCCTCCTCGGGGATGCCGGGACCATTGTCCTTGACGGAAACATACTGGCCACCACCGGCCGTCCAGCCGACGCGCAGCACGATTTCGCCGCCGCGTGGGGTGAATTTCACCGCGTTCGACAGAAGGTTGATGATGATCTGGCGCAGCGAGCGCTCGTCCGCCCACATCGCCGGCAGGTCCTTCTCGAACTCCGAGCGCACCACGAGGTTCTTCGCCTCGGCCTTGACCTTGATATAGCCGAGGCAGGCGCGGGCGATCGGCACGAGGTCGATGGCTTCCTCGTCGAGATTGTATCGTCCTGCCTCGACGCGCGAGAGATCGAGGATCTCGTTGATCAGGCCGAGGAGATGTTGGCCGGACGCATGGATGTCGGCGACATATTCCTTGTAGGAATCATTGCCGACCGGCCCGAGGATCTCGTTACTCATGACTTCCGAAAAGCCGAGGATGGCGTTGAGGGGTGTACGCAACTCGTGGCTCATCGTCGCCAGAAAGCGGGATTTGGCCAGATTGGCTTCCTCGGCACGCAATCGCGCTTCGTCGGACATGACGCGGGCGATGTCGAGTTCGGTGATCAGCTCGTCTTTTTCACTTTGATGCTTCAATTGCGCGATCGCGGCGCGGCGCAATGTCTCGGCGACCACGGCGAAGAACGGCACGGCGCCGATCAGCACGGCGTGCATGGCGCCGAGAACCGGTTGCGGGGCCGCGACGATGCCGTAGCCGAGGACCAGCACCGTCGGCAGGAAGGTGAGCGGGACCACCGCTTTCAGGGTCGATGAGATCATCGCGATCATCGCGATCGCCAGGAACAGCACCGTGAACTGAAAAATCTCGAAGCGAAGCGGCGCGCAATCGGCGCAGGACAGCGTCGCGAGATACGCCCATGAAAGCCCGGCGACGACATGGCCGACAACGAAGAGCTTGGCCCAGCGTGAGACATCGAACCGTGCCGAGACATCGGTTGCAAAACGCCGTGAGGCGAGCACCAGAGCCAGGTAGCCGAGAAGCGCGAAGCCGGTCCACACCACCGCGGGCAGCGGACCGGTGAAGACCGACAGCCCCAGTCCGGTCAAAATGACCGGTAGCGGCAGCACGATGGCCGCCGCCTGCAGCGCGGCGGCATGCTGGGTCAGGAGCTCGCGGTCGAACCCCGGCGCAAGACCGCCGCGTGACGACAACCGCTCGCGCGTTGCCTTGAGCGTCTTGGCGATATCGCCACTGCGTGCGGCGCGCGGCCGCTCGACGACGGCATGATGATAACTGGGCGGTGCTGCGACTGACATGAAACTCGATCGATCGCCTGGATACGCTTGATGACCAGGCCATCCTGTTTCGAGAAGCTTAAAAAAATGCCTTAAGAAAGAACGAAAAAGCCGATTGTTCTGTGGAAACCGCGCGGCGGGTCACCCGTTCCAGGGTTGTGTGTCCTTTCGGACCACGAACGCCGGTGCCGCGCCGGCTTGGCAGCGGGGCCGCGCCTGCCTAAACCATTGCCGGTGAAACGGGGTCGGGAGATGACGGAATGAGACTGTTCGATGGCGGGCGCGCGCCCAATCCGCGCCGGGTGCGGGTCTATCTGGCCGAAAAGGGCATCGACGTCCCGATCGAGCCCGTCGACATGGGCGGATTGGGTCACAAATCGGATGAGATTACCAGCCGTAACCCCTTGCAACGACTTCCTGTTCTCGAACTCGACGACGGCACCTGCCTGACCGAATCGATCGCCATCTGCCGCTATTTCGAGGAAGAACATCCCGAACCGCCGCTGTTCGGAACCGGCGCGCTCGGGAGGGCCAAGGTGGAGATGTGGAACCGCCGGCTCGAGCTCGGCCTCCTCCAGCCGGTGGCCGCGGCGTTCCGTCACACCCATCCGGCGATGGCCACATGGGAAGTGCCGCAGGTCGCAGAATGGGGCGAGGCGAACCGGCCGAAGGCGCTGGAATTTCTCAAGCTGTTCGACGCGCATCTGGCGGACAACCGATTCGCGGCGGGCGATGCCTACAGCGTCGCCGACATCACCGGCCTGATCGCGATGGATTTCATGAAGCCTGCGAAGATCACGCCGCCAGAGGATCTGGAGAATGTCCGTCGTTGGTACGCCGAGGTCTCCGCGCGGCCGAGCGCCAAGGCCTGAGCATTAGAGCGGTGAGAGACGATCCGACAGCGCTCTATCGTACGATCCGCGCCTGCCGGATCTGCCGCGAGGCGCCCGTCGGCCCACCGCTTCCGATCGAGCCGAACCCGGTGCTGGTGATCTCGCCGACCGCGCGCCTCGTCATCGCCGGGCAGGCGCCCGGCAACCTCGCTGACAAGACGACCAAGCCGTTCAACGATCCGTCGGGCGTGCGGCTGCGGGATTGGCTGGGGATCGGACCGGAAGTCTTCTACGATCCGACGCGGGTCGCGATCGTGCCGATGGGCTTTTGCTTCCCGGGATATGACGGCAAGGGCGGCGATCTACCGCCGCGCAAGGAATGCCGGGCGACCTGGCACGAGCGGGTGATGCGCGCGATGCCGCAGGTCGAGCTGGTGCTGGCGATCGGCATGTATGCCCAGCGTTTCCATATCGCCGGCGGTGGCGCGCGAACGCTGACCGAGACGGTCTCCGACTGGCGCAACATCCTCGCCGGGCAGGGGCGCTTCGCGCAGGTATTGCCGTTGCCGCATCCGTCCTGGCGCAACAATGTCTGGCTGAAGCGCCATCCCTGGTTCGCCGCGGAGCTTCTGCCGGAACTGAAGCGGCGGGTGGCGGAACTTGTGTGAACCGCGCTTGGCGACCCTACCGGTTTTGGCGCGCCTCCTGTAATCCTCTGGGCGCAGGACAGGGAGTAAGGCGTCGATGGACCGGCTGGACAAGAAGATACTGAGGCTGCTGCAGGAAAACGCGACGCTGGCGGTCGCCGACGTCGCCAAGCGCGTCGGCCTGTCGACGACGCCGTGCTGGCGGCGCATCCAGAAGCTCGAGGAAGAGGGCGTGATCAAGCGGCGGGTGGCGATCCTTGACCCGGTCAAGGTCAACGCACGGGTCACCGTCTTTGTTTCGATCCGCACCAGTTCCCACTCCAACGAATGGCTAAGGCGGTTCTCCGAGGTGGTCGGCGAGTTTCCCGAGGTGGTCGAGTTCTACCGCATGAGCGGCGACGTCGATTATCTCCTGCGCGTCGTGGTGCCGGACATCGCCGCCTATGACGCCTTCTACAAGCGGATGATCGCCAAGATCGAGATCCGCGACGTCTCCTCGTCCTTCGCCATGGAGCAGATCAAATACACGACCGAGATGCCGCTCGACTACATGGTGCTGGACAAGGAGCCGCGGGGGGATTGACGGCTGCTACCGCCGGGAAGCCGCCGCCGCGTTGATCAGCGCTTGAGCCGCGCCAGCAGCGACGACGTGTCCCAGCGCTTGCCGCCCATCTTTTCGACGTCGGCGTAGAACTGGTCGATCAGCGCGGTGACGGGCAGGGTCGAGCCGTTGTGCTTGGCCTCGTCGAGGCAGATGCCGAGATCCTTGCGCATCCATTCGACCGCGAAGCCGTGCTCGTAATGGCCTTGATTCATGGTCTTGTGGCGGTTCTCCATCTGCCAGGAGCCGGCGGCGCCCTTGGAAATGACGCCGACCACGGTCTCGATGTCGAGCCCGGCGTTCTGGCCGAAGGCGATGGCTTCCGACAGGCCCTGGACGAGGCCGGCGATGCAGATCTGGTTCATCATCTTGGTGAGTTGGCCGGACCCGGCCGGACCCATCAGCCCGACCATCTTGGCATAGGCCTCGATCACCGGCTTGGCGGCGTCGAAATCGGCTTGCTCGCCGCCGCACATCACCGTGAGCGCGCCGTTCTCGGCGCCGGCTTGGCCGCCCGACACCGGGGCGTCGATGAATTTAACGCCCTTTTCCCGCGCTGCCGCGTCGAGCTCGCGGGCAAGCTCCGCCGAAGCGGTGGTGTTGTCGATCAGCGTCGCGCCCGGCTTCATGCCGGCGAAGGCGCCGTCCTTGCCAAGGATGACCGAGCGCACGTCGTCGTCATTGCCGACGCAGGAGAACACGAACTCCGCACCCGTGGCCGCTTCGCGCGGCGTTGCCGCATGGGCGCCGCCATGCTCGGCCGCCCATTTCTCGGCCTTTGCGGCCGAGCGGTTGAACACGGTGACGTCGTGCCCGCCCTTGGCCTTGAGGTGGCCCGCCATCGGATACCCCATCACGCCCAATCCGATGAATGCAACCTTCGCCATGCCGTGTTCCTTGTGATCGAATTTGTTGGGAGCAGGAGTTACATGAGAGAGGCGCCGTTTCAATCCTGAGAGGCGCCGGAAGCTCGGTCGGTCGTGACTTGGCGCTGCCGCGCTACGAGGCCGGCTTTTGCGGCTCGGGATGAATCTCGATGGTGATGGTCTGGCCGACAGCGGTCGCGTAACGCGCCAGCGAAGCCATGGATGGTGCGTGACGTCCGCTTTCCATGCGGGCCACGGCCGATTGCGTGGTCTTCATTCGCTCGGCGACATCCTGCTGCGACAAGTCTGCCTTGGCGCGGGCCTTGATCAGAGCCTTGGCCAGTGCCAACTCGTTGGCCATCGCATCATAGGCGGCCTTGACCTCAGGGTCGGCCATCAACTCCTCGCGGAACTCCTCGTAGCTCGTCAGCTCAGACATCGAACATCCTCATTCGTCGCAGCGCCACGTCGATGATCCGGCGAGGCGTCGTCTCGGTCTTCTTGACGAAGGCGGTCAGCACGACGATTCGCCGTCCGGAGGCGGCGAAATATATCGCCCTCGCAATGCCGTCCTTGCCCTTCAACCGCATTTCCCAGAGCTTCGACTCGATCGGGCGGACATAAGGCATGCCAACGCTCATCGGACCATTCTCAAGCAACAGGTCCGAGACCGCCGCGAAGCGGGCTCGCAGATCGGGGGAGAGCTTTCGAATCTCGGCCTTGGCCTCATCCGTCAGAACGACAGACCAAGTCATGAATATATCGCATATATGATATAATTCAACCTTGGCTTTCCTACCGCTTGAGATGCCGGGTCAGCCGCCGCTCGACGAAATTGGTGGCGTGGCGCAGCGCCTCGACGATGGACAGATACAGGAGCGCTGCCCAGACATAGGTCTGGAAGTCGAAGGTGCGCGAATAGGCCTGCCTAGTCTCGCCGAAGAGGTCGTAGACGGTGATGATCGCGACGATCGCCGAGGCCTTGATCATCAGGATGATCTCGTTGGCGTAGGGGCGCAGCGCGACGATCATCGCCTGCGGCATGACGATCTTCCAGAAGATCACCAACCGGTGCAGGCCGAGCGAGCGCGCACCTTCCAACTGGCCCTTCGGCACGCTCTCGATGCCGCCGCGCAGGATTTCGGCCTGATAGGCGGCGGTGTTGAGCGACAGGGCGAACGGCGCGCAGTACCAGGCCTCGCGGAAGAACCACCACAGTCCCACCGCCTCGAAGGCGCCGCGGAACTGGCCGAAGCCGTAATAGACCAGGAAGATCTGGGCGATCAGCGGCGTGCCACGGAAGAAATAGACGAAGACGAAGGCAAGCGTCCGCGCGACGGGATTCGTCGCCATGCGGCCGAGCGCGACCGGCAGCGAAACGATGGCGCCGCAGACGAAGGAGATCAGGACCAGCGAGACGGTGATCCACAAGCCCGACAGGTAGGAGGGGCCGAAGCGGGTAAACAGGCTCGGGTTCCAGACGCTGGCGATATAGGCGACGAGCCCGGCGGCGACGGCGATCCACACGCCGAGCGCAACGATGCCGCCGACGCCGCGCTTCGGCTTGGCGGCGGCCGGCGCGGCGAGCGCGGGGGCGCTCACTTGGCCAGCTCGCCGCGTTTGGTCCAGCGATCGATCCGGCCGATCGCTGCCGAGGAGAGGATCGTCAGGACCAGATAGAGCACGATCGCCACGCCGAAGAAGAGGAAGGGTTCGCGGGTCACGCGGGCGGCGATCTGCGACTGTCGTAGGATGTCGGCAAGACCGATGACCGAGACCAGCGCGGTGTCCTTCAACAGGTTCATCCACAGATTCCCAAGGCCGGGCAGGGCGATGCGAATGAGCTGCGGCAGGATGACCAGCACCATGGTCTGCGACCGGCGAAGGCCGAGGGCCGCGGCGCCTTCTCGCTGCCCCTGCGGAATCGCCCGAAAGGCCGACAGGAACACCTCGCTGGCGAAGGCGGCGAAGACGAAGCCGAGGGCGACCATGCCGGAGACGAAGCTCGACAAGGCCAGACTCGGTAATCCTGTCGCGTCGGTGAGCGACTTCAACGCGCCGTTGACGCCGAAATAGACGAGAAACAGGGTCAGCAGCTCGGGCAGGCCGCGGAAGATCGTGGTGTAGATGTCGGCGGAGAGCTTCAGGAAGCGATCCTGAGACTGCTTGGCGAGCGCCAGCAGGAAGCCGGCGACGAGGCCGATCGGCAAGGTGGCGAGCGCCAGCGCCGCGGTGACCAGAACGCCTCTCGCGATGTCGTCGCCCCATCCGGTCGGGCCGAAGCCGATCAGGGTCCAGTCAATGTCCATGGGGATCGATGGTTAGCGGGCACGTCGGGGATCATCAAGCGGCGATGACACACTGTTTCATTGCGGTCCCTCCAGCGCGCGGTATCTGCGAGGCGTCTTTGGTTCAACAGGAGGAATCCGATGCCCGTTTCCCGACGCCACTTCGTTGCCGGCGCGCTCGCCGCCCCGGTCATGGTCCGCTTCGCGACGCTACCGGCGGCCGCCAAGGCGCCGATGGCGACGACGCAGGTCGCCGCCTACCAGCAGATCACCGTGGGCGACGCCGTCGTCACGGCGATTTCCGACGGCTTTCTCGACCTCGACGTCGCGCTCTTGTCGAACGTGACGCCCGAGGAGGCCGCCGAGATCCTCCGTAACGAATTTCGAGGCGCATCGCCGGTCAAGACCGGCGTCAACGCCTATGTCGTCAATACGCCGGAGCGGACCGTGCTGATCGACGCTGGCGGCGCCGGGGCTTTCCCGAACCTCGGAGGCCTGGTTGCGAACCTTGAAGCCGGTGGCATAGCGCCGGACGCGATCGACGCGGTGCTAATGACGCATCTGCATCCCGACCACATCGGCGGGCTGGTGACCGACGGCAAGCCGACCTTTCCCAATGCGGATGTCCATGTCCACAAAACCGAGCTGGAGTTCTGGACCAGTGCCGCCAATCGCGACGGCGCTCCAGAGGGGGCGAAGGGCTTCTTCGACGGCGCCAAGGCCGCGATGGACGCCTATGGCGACCGGGTGAAGACCTTCGAGGGCGACGGCGAGGTGCTACCAGGGATCGCGGCGCGCGAACTGTTCGGTCACACCCCCGGCCATTGCGGCTTCCTCGTCGGCGAGGGCGAAGAAGGATTGCTAATCTGGGGCGACATCGTCCATGTCGGTCCGATCCAGTTCGCCAAGCCCGAGGTGGGTATCAGCTTCGATGCTCAGCCTGACAAAGCGATCGAAACCCGCAAGGCGATCCTGAAAGAGGCCAGCGCCAACCGGACGCGGATCGCCGGGATGCATATCGCCTTTCCCGGCGTCGGCCATGTGGTGGCGGCCGGCGAAGGCGGCTACGCGTTCGAGCCGGCCGCCTGGCAGTACGATTTCGGCTGACCGACCGCCCGCCACGCTCTGTTGAAACGACGAAGGCCGCGACGGGAAATCCGCCGCGGCCTTCGTCATGCGTCGATGGATGCTCGGCTTATTCGCCGTAGACGTCAAAGTCGAAATACTTGTCCTGGACGGTCTTGTAGGTGCCGTTCTCACGGATCGCGACAATGGCGTCGTTGAACATGCCCTTGAGCTTGTCGTTACCCTGGCGCAGACCGATGCCGATGCCCTTGCCGTAGATCGCCGGATCGGCGGGCAGGGTGCCCAACATCTTGCAGCAGGCACCGGCGTCGCTGCCGATCCAATCGTTGAGTACCACCACGTCGTCGATCACCGCGTCGACCCGGCCGCTCTCGATGTCGAGCTTGTATTCCTCCGCCGTCGGATACTGGCGCACGTCGGCATCTGGAAACAGTGCCTCGGCGGCGCGGGCGTGCGTCGTTGCAGCCTGGGCGCCGATCGCCTTGCCCGCGAGGGCCTCGGCCGTGGCTTCCGTGATCGCGGAATCCTTCGGCACGGCGATTGCCGGCGGCGTCTGGTAATATTTGTTGGTGAAGGCGATCTGCTCCTCGCGCTCGGGCGTGATCGACATCGACGCGACGATGGCGTCGAAATTGCCGTTCTGCAGCGCCGGGATGATGCCGTCCCAATCCTGGGTGACGAAGCTGCATTCGACCTTCATCTGGTCGCAGAGAGCTTGCGCGATATCGACGTCGAAGCCCTTCAGCTCGCCCGAGGCATCGAGAAAGTTGAATGGCGGATAGGCGCCTTCGGTGCCGATGACGACCTTCGACCAATCCTTGTCGGCATCGCTTTCCTGGGCGACGGCCGAGCCGGCGGCGGCGAGGGCCACGATCGACGCGGCGAGCGCCAAAGTGAGGGGGAAACGCATGAAAACCTCTTCCGTGTTGCGCGGCACGGCCCGGACGTTCGTCGTCCATTGAGCAGCATGCCGGTTAGGGAGGCGATGCTGCCACTATTTCAAGGCGCTAGGCAACTGCGACCTTCGCCTCTGGCAGGCGTTGTCAATCATGATGCGCCGGCGCATGGGCGTCTTTGAGCCCGTGGTCCGCTCGGGGCGGCCAGGTTCCGTGCCGGCGGATTCCCTATGAAACCGGCCGCACGCGCCGGGCCGCGAGGGCGCAAACGACGCCTGCGGCGCCGAAGGCGGTCATCAGAAGGAGAAGGCCAACGGCGCCGCTCGGGCCGGTGGCGAGGATGGCGGCGAGGATCGAACTGATCGCGCCGAGGCCGATCTGGCAGGCGCCGAGAAGGCCCGCTGCTGCCCCGGCCGCCTCGGGCCGAACGCTGACCCCGCCGGCCGTCGCGGAAGGCAGCGCCAGTCCGTTGCCCACTCCGACCAGAAGCATCGGCCCGAACAACGTCAAGGGGGACAGAAACCCTCCGCCGATCAGCGCCAGCGATAAAGCGGTGGCGGCGACGGTCAGTGCCGCCCCCACAACCATCAAATTCTTGATGCCGAGGCGCTCCGACAGGCGGGCCGTGCCGAAATTTCCGATCATGTAGCCTGCCGCGCTGAGGACGAACCATAGCCCATAGCCGGCCGGCGTCATGCCGAGAATGGTGACGGCCACGAACGGGGCGCCGCCCAGAAAGGCGAAGAACACCGCCGAGGTCAGCGACGACGTGCCGACATAGATCCAGAACGCGCCCGAACGGACGAGTTCGCCATAGGTCTGGAACTGACTGAATACCGGCTTGCCCTTTTCGCGGTTGGTTTCCGACAGGTCGAAGGCGAGCAGCGCAAGGGTGAGGACGCCCATCGCTGCGAGCAACCAGAAGACGCTGCGCCAGCCGAGCGCCGTATCCATCGCCCCGCCGATCGCCGGGCCGATCATCGGGGCGACGGCGAGCCCCATCGTGACATAGCCGATCATCGCCGCCGCGCGCTCGCGGCTGTAGACGTCGCGAACGATCGCCCGGGACAGGGCGATGCCGGTGGCACTGGCCGCTTGCACAACGCGGCCGACAAGGAACAGGCTGACATCCTGCGCCATCAGGCAAAGTACCGTACCGATCAGGAAAAGAACCATGCCGCCGAGAATGACAGGCCGGCGCCCGAACCGATCCGACAAGGGGCCGGCAATCAGCTGAATGAGCGCCGTGGCGACAAGATAGAGCGACAGGCCCAACCCAACCGTCGCGCCGTCGGCATGCAGGTCGCGCGCGATCGAGGTCATCGAGGGGATGAAGATGTTGATCGCCAGCGGCGACAGCGCCGAGGCGATCATCAGCGTTGCCAGCATCGGGCGCCGCGCGACCATGGCCGGTATCGTCGCGCCCATGCTGTCTTCCTCCCGTGCCGTGGCCGGCGAGGAGGGCAGGATCGTCGGTAACGGCTGCTTGCTCAATGGATCTGGCTCTTCAAGGGGGCCGCGACACCGCGCACCCGTTCGCGATAGAGGGTGTAGAGGCCGCTCGCCACGACGATGGCCGAGCCGAGCAATACCGGCGTCGAGGGCCAGTCATCGAAGACGACCACCCCGATGACCAGGGCATAGAGCAGCACCGAATAGCGGAATGGCGCCACGAAGCCCATATCGCCGGTGCGCATGGACTGGACGATGAAGATATAGCCGACGATGATGCTGACAGCGGCGCAGGATAGCCACAGGGCATTGGCGGCCGAGACCGGTTGCCAGCCGCCGGTGAACGGGATCAGGATCCAGCCGAGCAGCGAAACCGCGACCGCCGCCATCAGCGAGATGAACAGCGAGGGTATTGCACGGTCCATGCGGCGCGTGGCCAGATCGCGAATGGCGGAAAACACCACGGCGGCGAGGACCGAAAGCGAATAGACGCTGAAGCCGTCCGTGCCCGGACGCACGATGATGATGACGCCCACGAATCCGACGCCGATAGCGGCCCAGCGGCGCCAGCCGACAGGCTCGTGCAGAAAGACCGCCGCGCCGAGCGTCACCGTCAGCGGCAGGGCCTGGAAGATCGCCGAGGCATTGGCGATCGGCATCTGGCTGAGCCCGGTTAGATAGCTGAGAGTAGCCATGAAATCTGCTCCCGTGCGCAGCAGGAGCCGGGGCTGCAGGGCAAGCCGCATCGGGCGCAATGCCCCCATCCGCCAAGCCAGCAGAAACAGCAGCAGCGAAGCCGCCACGCCGCGTACCGCCATGATCTGCGGCGGCGACAGCTCCTCGGAGGTGAGCTTCACGAACGTGTCGTTGACCACGAAACCGGCCATGGCCACGAGCATGAAGATCGCGGCGCGGATGTTGTCGCTGAACAATGGAAAAAGGCCGGACGTTGCGGGAAGGATCGTCAGTCGACCTTACTCTTCCCGGAGGGGATTAGCGAGAGCGGATATGTGTCGACTTGTCGCAGTCCAAATGCCGCGCTCACCGAGTGTTGACTAGAGCTTTAAGGATTTCCGGAAGCAGGCGGAAATAATCTCACGGCTAGACATGCGCCATCGTAACATCGAGGATAATAGTGCATGTCATTGTCGATCAATCTATTGCCGGCCAGCGGCACGCAGTCGCCGCAGCAGAGCTATCAGTCGCCGCCCCCCGAAGAGTCCGCATCCAACACGGCACCGGCGTCCGAAAGCCCATCGTCGGGAACGACCGCGACCAGTTCGTCTTCGCAGGCCGCGCCGAGCGGCTCCAGCACGGCCTCGGCCGCTACGTCCGCCAGCCCCGCGGCGCAGTCGCAAGCCGCACAATCGTCGGCGCGTGATTCGGCTCCGACAACCGGCGCGACCGCACCGGGCTCGGTCAATTTGGCGGCGAAGCCGGCGTCCGTCGAGCAGGTGCGTCAGGCCGCGATCGACAATGTCACAACGCAGAGAACGCTCAGCCTGGTGAAAGGTGTTGGTGAAATCTCGACGCAGTTGGCACTCTTCGCGGCGGAGCAGCCGGACACCGATCTGGCGGCGGCGAAGGCGAGCTACGAGACCGTCCAGGAAGCCTATCGCGGCGAATTGGTCTGATCGAAGCGGCGCGACCGGCGCCGCTTCCTCTCAACTCAGCCGCTGGACGGGCCGCGCAGCGTCATCGTGACCGGCCCGACCAGCGGATCATAGGTGGAGCGCAGACTTTCGGGATAGCGGATCGACACCGAGTGGATCAGGTTGCCGCGAAAGATGTAGCGCTCGTAGAAAATCCTGCCGTCGCGATAGCCCGATACCACGGCCCAGCTGCGGCCGGACTTGTCGTAGGTCACCTTGTCGACCTCGGCGCGATCCCCGATCACCGATTTCGGCGTCTCGCCGCCCTGATTGGGCCGCGCATAGATGAAGATCTCGGCACCCTCCGGCGAGGTCCAGCCCAACCCGTCGCCATTGGTCGGCGCGGGGAGCTGATCCGGGAACGCTTCCGACGGAAAACTCGCCGAGGTGCCGAACCGTTCGTTGCGATAGGTCACTTGGTCGGCCACTGCCGGCGCGGTCGCAAGCACCAGCGCAGCGGTCGCGACGGCCGCGAGCGACATCACCCAGTTACGCATGAAACTATCCTCCGGTCACGCTCATATGCCGCGAGACCGAGGGTCTTCGCGTCGCGCGGTCGATAATGAAATCATGTCCCTTCGGCTTGCGGCCGATCGCCTCGTCGATGGCGTTCGATAGTAATTCGTCGCCCTCGGAGGCGCGTAGCGGCTCCCGAAGGTCGGCCGCGTCTTCCTGGCCAAGGCACATGAACAGCGTGCCGGTACAGGTCACCCGGACCCGGTTGCAGCTTTCGCAGAAATTGTGGGTCATCGGCGTGATGAAGCCGAGCCGGCCACCGGTCTCGGCGACTTCCACGTAACGGGCGGGCCCGCCCGTCTTGTAAGGAATGTCCGACAGCGTCCAGCGCTCGGACAATTGCTCCCGCACCTGGCGCAGCGGCAGATACTGGTCGGTGCGGTCCTCATCGATCTCGCCCATAGGCATGGTCTCGATCAGCGTGAAATCGAGACCCTCGCCATGCGCCCACTCGATCATCGAGGGGATCTCGATCTCGTTGAAGCCCTTCAGTGCGACGGCGTTGAGCTTGACGCGGATGCCGGCCGCCTGGGCGGCGCGAATGCCGGCCATGACCTTGTCGAGCTCGCCCCAGCGGGTGATCTGCTTGAACTTCGCCGCATCCAGCGTGTCCAGCGAGACATTCAGCCGCTTCACGCCGCAATCGGCAAGCTCACCGGCGAAGCGAGTGAGTTGCGAGCCGTTGGTGGTCAGCGTCAGCTCATCCAGCGCACCGGATTGGAGATGCCGGGAGAGCGAGCGCACGAGATGCATGATGTTCTTGCGCACCAGCGGCTCGCCGCCGGTCAGCCGCAGCCGGCGCACGCCCTTGTCGACGAAGGCGCTGGCCAGCCGGTCGAGTTCCTCCAGCGTCAGCAGGTCGCGCTTCGGCAGGAAGGTCATGTCCTCGGCCATGCAATAGACACAGCGGAAATCGCAGCGGTCGGTGACGGAGACGCGCAGATAGGTTATCGCTCGACCGAACGGGTCGATCATCTCCGCGCCGGGGGCCCCTGTCGGGCTCGTCGCCGTGGAAGGCAGTTCTATGTCGCCTGTCGCCCGAGACGGTCGAGACGGCGAAGCCGGGAATTTCGTCATATCCATGTGGCCGAATGTGGAAGCCCGACGGGCCTGGGTCAAGCGTTTCGTGACGATCAAGCCATTGGACGAAGGAATGAATTTGCCATGACGACCGCAACGACGACACCCGAGCAGATTCGGGTGACCCCAGACCGCAGGACGCTCATCGTGGTTGTGCCGGGTGGCGAGCGCATCGAGCTTCCGGCCGAGATGCTGCGGGTGATGTCGCCGTCGGCCGAGGTGCAGGGGCATTCGCCGTCGCAGCGTCAGACCGTCGGCGGCAAGATCGCCGTTCAGATCATGGATATCCAGCCGGTCGGAAACTACGCGATCCGAATCATGTTCGACGACATGCACAGTTCCGGCATCTTCACCTGGACCTATCTCGCAGATCTCGGCCGCGAGAAGGAGGAGCGCTGGCAGGTCTATCTCGACGAGCTGCAGGCCAAGGGCTTGAAGCGCGAGCGGTAATACCAACCTGCGGTGATAGGGACCTATTCGATGGTGCTGAACGGGCTTGTCCGGCCAGGAGCGACGCGCAGTTCGATGCGGCGCATCGGGCAAGCGGGTGCGACGCCGTCCGGCAAGCCCGTCCAGCCCACCGAAGGCCGGGCTCTCGCCGTGCCTGGCTTCGTCGCGGGCCTCGCCCGATGCGCGGCATCGCGCATCGTCCCGCTCCTCGCCACGCATCGGCGATCGTCCCGGTCGAATGGGTTCCTATCACCGCAGGTTGGTATAAGGCCGGCCCGTCACCGGCGTCACGATCGAACGAAGGCCGGCAACTGGTCGAAAGCGCTCTTGAGCGCGTCGGACCAGCCCTCGGAGATCTCGCTATAATAGGGATCGCGCTGGTCGAAGCGCTGCCTGTAGCCGGCGACGAGGCTGTCGGTCTCGTAAAACTGCATGTCGATCGGCGGCCCCACCGACAGGTTGGAGCGAATGGTCGAATCGAATGAGACCAGCAGCAGCTTGGCGCAGTTCTCCAGAGACATTCCGGGGTCGTAGGTGCGAATGATGATCGGCCGGCCGTATTTGTGCTCGCCGGTCTGGAAGAACGGCGTATCGGCGCCGGCCTCGATGAAGTTGCCTTCCGGGTAGATGAGAAATAGCCGGGGCGGGCTGCCCTTGATCTGGCCGCCGAGAATGAAGGAGCCGGAAAACACTGAATCCGCCATCTGTCCGCCCGTCGCCGCGCCTGAGATCACCTCGCGCAGCGTTTCGCCGACGAGCTTGGCGGTCTGGAACATCGTCGGCTGCGTCAGGATCGCCGGCTGGCGCTCCGAGGGAGCGACGCTGCGCTCGTCGAGCAGCGCGATCGCCGCCTGTGTGGTCGCTAGATTGCCGGCGCTCAGCAGGCAGAGAAAACGATCGCCCGGTACCTCCCAGGTCTTCATCTTGGAGACGACGGAAATGTTGTCGACGCCCGCATTGGTACGGGTATCCGACATGAAGACGAGGCCGCGATCGACAAGAAGCCCGACGCAGTAGGTCATGGGTGGGGTGGTCTCCAGGATGGCGTCGACGGCGCCGATGCTCCGGCGGAATCATCGCCCGCATCGCGCCTTGTGCAAGCGCAAGACGGAAATATCAACGGGGAGTCACGCGCAAGGCACGCCGATCGACCGACGCTTTACGCATTCGTGTCGTTCGACAATACCCGTTGCGGCTCCTACGGATAAAACCGGTAGCTCTTGGCGATCTCGCCGGCGAGGCGGTTGTTGTCGAGGATGAAGGCTTCCAGGAACTCGTGCATGCCGCCGTCGATGATCTCCTTGACCGAATTGTCGGCCAGACGCTGCTTGATCGCACCCGCCGTCAGATAGCAGGGGTGCTGCACCTCGTAATTACGGTTGAGATATTTCAGGCATCTCCTCGATGCAGTCGTAGCAATAGGCGAGCGAGCGCGGAAGCCGGCGGTTCAGCATCAGGAAGTCGATGATGTTCACCGCCTTGTAGTCGGCATCGTACTCCCAGGCGTAGGAACGGTGCGCCGAGACCGAGCGCAGGATCGACGTCCACTGGAAATTGTCCAGCGAGGAGCCGACCGAGGAATGCTCGGGCAACAGCACCCAGTACTTCACGTCGAGGATGCGGGCGGTATTGTCGGCGCGCTCCAGGAACGCGCCGAGATGGCAAAAGTCGAAGCTCTCGTTGCGCAGCATTGTGCCATAGAAGGCGCCGCGGATCAGCGCTGTCTGGCGCTTGACGAGATCGAGGACCGTCTGCAGCCGCCGCGGATCGATCGGTCGCTCTAGCTCGGCCTTCATGATCAGCCAGCTCTCGTTCAGCGTCTCCCAAAGGTCGCGGGTGAGGGCGGTGCGCACCATTCGGCCGTTGGTGCGGGCGGTTTCGATCGAGGCGCGTACGCTCGACGGGTTGTCGCGGTCGCGTAAGAGAAAATCGACGATGGTGTCTGGGTCGAATTCGGCGTGCTTGGCGCGATAGGCCGCTTCGACTCCGGCCGAGACCAGCACGGATTGCCATTCGTCCGGTTCCGCCGACAGGTTGGTGAGCGAGAGCCGCTGCCCGGCGTCGACGAGGCGAGCCATGTTTTCGGCGCGTTCGATGTAGCGGAACATCCAGAACAGGCCGTTGGCGGTGCGTCCGAGTAATGCCATGATCAGTCCCTCAGTACCCAGGTGTCCTTGGTGCCGCCGCCCTGGCTGGAATTGACCACCAGCGAGCCTTGCTTGAGCGCCACGCGGGTGAGCCCGCCGGGGATGATCCGGACCTTGTCGGAGACGAGGACGAAGGGGCGAAGGTCGACATGGCGTGGCGACAGCCCCTGGTCGGCCAATATCGGGACGGTGGAGAGCGCCAGCGTCGGCTGGGCGATGTAATTGCCGGGCCGCGCCCGCAGCTTGGCCGCGAAGGCCTCGCACTCGGCCTTCGAGGCAGCCGGCCCGACCAGCATGCCGTAACCGCCGGAGCCGTGAACCTCCTTGACGACAAGGTCCTGGAGATTGTCGAGCACATAGGCGAGGCTATCGGCCTCGGCGCAGCGCCAGGTCGGAACGTTCTCCAGCAGCGCGGTCTTGCCGGTGTAGAATTCGACAATTTCCGGCATGTAGGAATAGATTGCCTTGTCGTCGGCGATGCCGGTGCCGGGGGCGTTGGCGATGGTGATGCCGCCGTTCTTGTAGACCTCCATGATGCCGGGGATGCCGAGCATGGAATCAGGCCGAAACGCTTTGGGATCGAGATATTCGTCGTCGACGCGGCGGTAGAGGACGTCGATTGGCGTGTAGCCTTCGGTCGTGCGCATCTGGATGCGCCCGTCGATCTCCTTGACGTCGGAGCCTTCGATCAACTCGACGCCCATCTGGTCGGCGAGGAAGGCGTGTTCGTAATAGGCCGAATTGTGAATGCCCGGCGTCAAGATGGCGATCGTGCAGGGGCCGTCGCAGGCGGCGGGCGCGACGGCGGCGAGCGAGCGACGCAGATGATGCGGATAGGTTTCGACCGGGCGCACCCGGTTCTGGGCGAACAGCTCGGGAAACATCTGCATCATCGTTTCCCGGTTCTCGATCATGTAGGAAACGCCGGACGGGGTGCGGGCATTGTCCTCCAGGACGTAGAACTCGTTCTCCGCGATCCGCACGATGTCGGTACCGATGATGTGGGTGTAGACGCCGCCGGGCGGGCTAAAGCCTTCCATCTGCGGCAGATAAGCCGCATTGCCGACGATCAGCCGCTCCGGCACCTTACCGGCCTTCACGATCTCCTGGTCGTGATAGATGTCGTGCAGAAAGGCGTTCAACGCCTGGACCCGCTGCTCGATTCCCTCCGCCAGTTTTTCCCATTCCGCGCGGGCGATAATTCGCGGCACCAGGTCGAAGGGAATCAGGCGCTCGGCTGCCTCGTCCTCACCATAGACGTTGAAGGTGATGCCGGTGCGGCGGAAGAAGCCCTCCGCCTCGTTGGCCTTGGCCACCAGTTCCTCGACATTCTGTTCGCGGAACCATTGGTTGAACCGGCCGTAGGGTTCGCGGATCTGGTCGGGCCCTAAAAGCATTTCGTCGAACGGTTCCACCGGCATCCTCCAGTCGGGTTCCCCCTAGAGAGAAAGCGGAACCCCGGAAAATCAAGCCTTGACGGCCAGAAGATCGGCAAATGCGCGGGACTTGGGCAGAATGCCGCGGCCTTGGGCACCCGCTGCTGCTGCCGCAATGAGAGGCCGTGGGCAATTGCTCATTGTATTTGCCTATTGCCCGCCTGTCGCCTTAAACAGGTGCGGCTGGGAGGCGAGGCCTATGGCGCGGACGCGCGATGACGATGGATCACGGTTGGACGATGCCGCGCGGGCTGGCTGGCTCTATTATGTCGCGGGCAACACCCAGGAGGAGATCGCCGCCAAGCTCGGGATCTCGCGTCAGGCGGCCCAGCGCCTGGTGTCGCTGTCGATCAGCGCCGGTCTGGTGCGGGTGCGCATCGATCATCCGATCGCCGCCTGTCTGGAACTCGCCGCCGCCCTGCGCGCGCGTTACGGTTTCGGGCTGGTCGAGGTGGTGCCGTCCGATCCGGCGTCGGGGTCGACGACGCTGGGGATTGCCGAGGCGTGCGCCGCGGAGATGGAGCGGCGGCTTCGCGGCGAAAAGCCGCTGGTCGTCGCGATGGGAACCGGGCGAACGCTGAAGGCGGCGGTCGAGAACCTCCCGGCCATGACCTGCCGTCAGCACCGCATCGTCTCGCTGACCGGCAATGTGGCACCGGACGGCTCGGCCTCGGTCTATAACGTCATCTTCTCCATGGCGGACCGGGTGCGGGCGCCGCATTATCCGATGCCGCTACCCGTGGTCGTCTCCTCGCCCGAGGAGCGGGCCCTGCTGCATGGCCAGACGGTCGTGCAATCGACGCTGTCGCTCGCCGCCGGCGCGTCTGTCGCCTTTGTCGGGATCGGAGAGCTCGATCGCGAGGCGCCGCTCGTCGTCGATGGTTTCATTACCCCGCAAGATCGTCAGAGCTTGATCGCCGACGGCGGCATCGGTGAAATCGTCGGCTGGGTTTTCGATGCCGAGGGTCGCATCCTCGATTGTCCGTTCAACGCCCGTGTCGCCAGCGCACCGATCCCCTCCACCACCCATTGCGAGGTGATCGGCGTGGCCATGGGGCCGGCGAAGGCCGCCGCGATCCGGGCGGCTGCGGACGGCAAACTCGTCAACGGACTCATCACCGACGAAGCGACGGCCCGCCGCCTGCTCGACTCCTGAGCGCGCGGCGAAGCTTCACTCTCCTCATCGCATGTCGCGTCAAGATGCCTGCCGGCCCAAGCGGACGGGCGCGTCGCCGCATGTCGAATTGGTGCGCCGCACCACGCAATTGATTTGACATCGCTTGACGTGAAGTGAGAAATTGCCCGCGTAATGGTCAATTGCTCAATTTCGAAGCTGGGAGGCTTTCATGACTTTTCGGACGATGTTGGCGGGCGCGGTGTCGCTGCTCGCCTTCGCGACCACCTCGGTGCAGGCGCAGACGACCCTGACGATCGGCACTGTCAACAACAGCGACATGATCCGCATGCAGGGTCTGACGGACGAGTTCGAAAAGGCTCATCCGGACGTCAAGCTGAACTGGGTGACGCTTGAGGAGAATATCCTGCGTCAGCGCGTGACGACGGACATCGCCACCAAGGGTGGCCAGTTCGACGTGATGACCATCGGCACCTACGAGGTTCCGATCTGGTCGAAAAACGACTGGCTGGTTCCACTGGAAAATCTCGGCGCCGATTACGACGTCGACGACTTGCTTCCGCCGATCCGCGCGGCGCTGTCGACCGACGACAAACTCTATGCCGCGCCGTTCTATGCCGAGAGCGTGATGACGCTCTATCGTAAGGACCTGTTCGAGAAGGCCGGGCTGGAGATGCCCGAGAAGCCGACTTGGGACTTCATCGCCGACGCGGCGGCGAAGATCACCGACAAGGACGCCGGCGTCTACGGCATCTGCCTGCGCGGCAAGCCGGGCTGGGGCGAGAACATGGCGTTCCTCGGCCACATGGCCCGCTCCTACGGCGCAAGCTATTTCGATGCCGATTGGAAGCCGCAATTCGAGAGCGAGGGCTGGAAGAAGGCGGTCGGCCTCTATGTCGACATGCTGACCAATTCGGGACCTCCGGGTGTGGCGTCGAACGGCTTCAACGAGACGCTGTCGCTGTTCGGCCAGGGCAAATGCGGTATGTGGATGGACGCGACGGTCGCCGCCTCCTTCGTCACCGATCCCAAGCAGAGCCAGGTCGCCGACCAGGTCGGCTTCGCGCCGCCGCCCTGCGGCATCGAGAACTGTCCGAACGAAGGCGCCAACTGGTTGTGGGCGTGGTCACTGGCGATCCCTGCTGGCTCGCAGAAGACCGAGGCGGCCGAAACCTTCATCGGCTGGGCGACCTCCAAGGCCTATCTGGAACTCGTTGCCGAAAAGGAAGGCTGGGCAAACGTGCCTCCCGGCACCCGCACCTCGCTCTATGAGAACGCGGAATATCTGAAGGCGGCGCCCTTCGCCGAACAGACGCTGAAGTCGATCAACAATGCCGATCCATCGATGGGCGAGGGCAAGCCCTATGTCGGTCTGCAGTTCGCGGCGATCCCCGAGTTCCAGGGCTTGGGCACGGCTGTCGGCCAGCAGATGGCGGCCGCCCTCTCTGGGTCCAAGACGGTCGACGAGGCGCTCGCCGCGGCGCAGAGCCAGGCCGAGCGTGAAATGACCCGTGCGGGTTACCCTAAGTAATATTATTGGGTAAAGTCGGCCGGCGCTCTGGCGTCGGCCGGCACCTTTGGCCAATGTGGCCGCGTATTGCAGCGCATGAATCGCGGCAGGAACCGCCGCTCTTGATCCGCACCGAGGGACCGCGCGTCGCGTCGCCCCTTGCGTCGAAACCGCGCGCGTTCCCGATTGGGAGCCGGCCGTCTTCGGGTGATTCTCATGGCGACCTTGCACACGAAATCCGCGGCACGGCTCATGATGGCCCCGGCGGTGATCGTCCTCTTCCTGTG
This sequence comes from Aurantimonas sp. C2-5-R2, assembly GCF_036549495.1. Lineage (NCBI taxonomy): Bacteria > Pseudomonadati > Pseudomonadota > Alphaproteobacteria > Hyphomicrobiales > Aurantimonadaceae > Aurantimonas > Aurantimonas sp. C2-5-R2. Next base: position 19,238 of record NZ_JAZHLJ010000027.1, on the reverse strand, counting down.
GATGATCGTACCGCTGGCGATGACGCTGTATTTCTCGACATTGAACTACAGCCTGTTCAATCCAGGCAGCACGCCCTTCGTCGGCTTCGCCAACTACACCTACTTCCTGTCCGACCCCGAATTCTTCACCGCGCTGGCCAACACGCTGATCCTGGTGCTCGGCGTCCTCGTTATCACCGTCGGCGGCGGCATCCTGGTCGCGCTGCTACTCGACCAGGCCTTCTACGGCGTCAACATCGTCCGCCTGCTGGTCATCGCGCCCTTCTTCGTCATGCCGACGGTCGCCGCACTGGTGTGGAAGAACATGATGATGAACCCGGTCTACGGCGTGATCGGCCAGTTCCTCGGTGCCCTCGGCCTGCCGCCCATCGACTGGCTGTCGGAGTATCCGCTCACCTCGATCATCATCATCGTGGCCTGGCAGTGGCTGCCCTTCGCCACGCTGATCCTTCTGACCGCGCTGCAGTCGCTGTCGGAGGACCAGAAGGAAGCCGCCGAGATGGACGGCGCCGGGCCGTTCTCGATCTTCTTCTACATCACCCTGCCGCATATGAGCCGGGCGATCACCGTTGTCATCCTGATCCAGACGATCTTCCTGTTGTCGATCTTCGCCGAGATCCTGGTGACGACCAGCGGCGGGCCGGGGTCGCAATCGACCAATATCACCTATCTCGTCTATCGCCTGGCCCAGCTCAATTCCGACATCGGCGCGGCGTCCGCCGGCGGCATCGTCGCCGTGGTGCTCGCCAATATCGTCGCGATCTTCCTCATCCGCCTCATCGGCAAGAACCTGGAGGCCTGATCCAATGGCACGGAGTGTTTCCACCCGCCGCAAGATCGTCGTCACCATCGCTGCCTGGGCGGTAGGGCTGTTGATCTTCTTCCCGATCCTGTGGACCTTCCTGACCTCCTTCAAGACCGAGCTGGCGGCAATCTCGATCCCGCCGACCTTCCTCGGCTTCGAGTGGACCACGGAAAACTACGTCGAGGTCCAGTCCCGCTCGAACTATTTCCACTTCATGATGAACTCGATCTACCTGGCGGTCGGATCGACCATCCTCGGCCTGCTGGTTGCCATTCCCGCCGCCTGGGCGATGGCCTTCTCCCCGACTAAGCGCACCAAGGACGTGCTCCTGTGGATGCTGTCGACCAAGATGCTGCCCTCGGTCGGCGTGCTGGTGCCGGTCTATCTGCTGTTCCTCAATCTCGGCCTGCTCGACAGCCGCATCGGCCTCATCGTCGTCCTGTTCCTGATCAACCTGCCGATCATCGTCTGGATGCTCTACACCTACTTCAAGGAGATCCCCGGCGAGATCCTCGAGGCGGCGCGTATGGACGGGGCGTCGCTGCGCAAGGAGATCACCCAGGTGCTGGCGCCGATGGCGCTGCCGGGCATCGCCTCGACGGTTCTCCTCAACGTCATCCTCGCCTGGAACGAAGCGTTTTGGACGTTGAACCTGACGACCACCGACGCGGCGCCGCTCACCGCCTTCATCGCGTCCTTCTCCAGCCCGCAGGGCAATTTCTACGCCAAGCTTTCGGCCGCCTCGACCATGGCGATCGCGCCGATCCTCATCGTCGGCTGGTTCTCGCAGAAGCAGCTGGTGCGTGGCCTGACCTTCGGAGCGGTGAAATGACGAGGACCCCGACAGGAGTTTCGCTATGAGTGCCATCACGCTCCACAACGTTCAGAAGCGCTTCGGCGACGCCGTCATCATCCCCGGCCTCGATCTCGAGATTGAAGAGGGCAAGTTCGTCGTCTTCGTCGGCCCGTCCGGTTGCGGCAAGTCGACGCTCTTGCGTCTCATCGCGGGTCTGGAGGACGTCTCCGGCGGCAAGATCGAGATCGACGGCAAGGACGTCACCAACGTGCCGCCAGCGGCGCGCGAACTCGCCATGGTGTTCCAGTCCTACGCGCTGTATCCGCATATGAGCGTGGCGGCGAATATCGGCTTTCCGCTGAAGATGGCGGGCGAGACGAAGGACGTCATCGACGAAAAGGTGAGGGCGGCCGCGGCGACGCTGAACTTGACCGATTATCTGCAGCGCAAGCCGCGCGAACTGTCCGGCGGCCAGCGCCAGCGCGTCGCCATCGGCCGCGCCATCGTGCGCGCGCCCAAGGGCTTTCTGTTCGACGAGCCTTTGTCCAACCTCGACGCGGCGCTGCGGGTCAACATGCGGCTGGAGCTGTCGGAACTGCACGCCCAGTTGAAGACGACGATGATCTACGTCACCCACGATCAGGTCGAGGCGATGACCATGGCCGACAAGATCGTCGTCCTCAATCGCGGCAATGTCGAGCAGGTCGGCTCGCCGCTCGAGCTCTATGAAAATCCGAAAAACCTGTTCGTTGCCGGCTTCATCGGGTCGCCGAAGATGAACTTCCTGACCGGTCCGATCGCTGCCGAGCACAACGCCCATACGATGGGCTTTCGGCCGGAGCATCTGACGATCTCGCCCGATAGCGGCCGCATCAGGGGCAAGGCGGGCGTTTCGGAGCATCTCGGCTCCGACACCTTCGTTCACGTCAAGCTCGATGACGGCACGGCCATCACCGCCCGTTCGGGCGGCGATTATCGGGTCAGCCACGGCGACCCCGTCTGGATCACGCCCGAAGAGGGACGCATTCACCGCTTCGACGAAAAGGGCCTCGCGATTCGCTAAGGCGATTGCGAAAGAACCCTCGTCGCCCATGATCCGACCGGCAGGCGTCGACCGTCACCGGTCATTCCCGACCATCATCCTGGAGTGCATCGGATGTATTTGGAAAAACTCAAGCTCGACGGCAAGATCGCCGTCGTCACCGGCGCCGGACAGGGTATCGGCGAAGCCTGCGCCACGGCGCTCGGCGAGGCCGGCGCAACCGTGGTCGTCGCCGATATGGCGGCGGACCGGGTCGAGGCCTGCGTCGCCCGTCTCAAGGGCAAGGGCATCAAGGCCCAGGGCGCGACGCTCGACGTCACTAAATCCCCCGATGTCGCCGCACTCGCCGACAAGGTCTTCGCCGAGCACGGCCGGATCGACATCCTCGTCAACAATGCCGGTGTCGCGAAATCCGACGTGCGCGCCGAGGACACGACAGACGAGCACTGGCGCTTCCACATGGACGTCAATGTCGACGGCCTGTTCTGGTGCTGCCGCGAGTTCGGCCGCAAGATGCTGGAAGGCGGCTCCGGCGCCATCGTCAATATCGGATCGATGTCCGGTTTCATCGTCAACAAGCCGCAGCCGCAGGCATTCTACAACGCCTCCAAGGCGGCCGTGCATCATCTGACCAAGTCGCTCGCGGCCGAATGGGGCGCCCGCGGCGTCCGCGTCAACGCCGTTGCGCCGACCTATATCGAGACGCCGCTGACCAAGTTCGGCATGGACGAGAACCCCGACATGTACAAGGTCTGGCTCGAGATGACCCCGATGGGGCGGGTCGGCCAGCCCGAGGAGATCGCCTCCGTCGTGCATTTCCTCGCCTCGGACGCCGCTAGCCTTCTCACGGGCTCGATCGTCCTTGCCGATGGCGGTTACACCTGCTGGTAGAACACCGCCATCGTTGGCAGGGCGGATCGCCCTAGCCCGCGCCGGCCTTTTCCTCCCGGACCGAACGGGCTATTGAGCCTCGCACCCCTCCACGCCATTCGCGCGGTGGGGTGCGAGGTTGTCAGCGTCCGGGGGGATCGTCATGAGCGTGTTCATCGGGGTCGATGTCGGGACCGGCAGCGCCCGTGCCGGTGTCTTCGATGCCGCCGGCACGCTGCTCGGTTCGGCCAAGCGCGCCATCCGCATCTGGCAGGAGGATGGCGGCGTCGTCGAACAATCCTCCGAGGACATCTGGCAGGCGGTGGTCGACAGCGTTCGCGAGGCGATGGACAAGGCCGGCGCCGCGCCGGACGACATCAAGGGCCTCGGCTTCGACGCCACCTGCTCGCTGGTCGTCGTCGACAAGGGCGGCAAGCCGTTGCCGGTCGGCCCCTCCGACGATCCGGCCCGCAACGTCATCGTCTGGATGGACCACCGGGCAATGGAGCAAACCGCGCGGATCAACGCGACGGGACATCCGGTGCTGCGCTATGTCGGTGGCGCGATCTCGCCGGAAATGGAAACGCCGAAGCTGCTCTGGCTGAAGGAGAACAAGCCGGAGGTGTTCGCCGCTGCCGGCGACTTCTTCGATCTCGCCGACTTCCTGTCCTGGCGGGCGACCGGCAGCCGCGACCGCTCGGTCTGCACGGTGACCTGCAAATGGACCTATCTCGCCCACGAAGCGCGCTGGGACCCGGATTACTTCAAGACCATTGGCCTCGGCGAGCTGGTCGAGGATGATTTCGCCCGCATCGGTGCGTCCATCGTCGACATTGCCGCGCCCCTCGGCTCGGGCCTGACCGAAGCTGCTGCCGCCGAACTTGGACTCGTGACCGGCACGCCGGTCGGCGCGCCGCTGATCGACGCCCATGCCGGCGGCGTCGGCACGCTGGGCGGCACCGGTCCCAATGGCGCCGCGGACCCCGCCGGGGAACTGGCGCTGATCATGGGCACCTCATCCTGCGCCATGGCACTGACCCGCGATCCGGCCTTCGTCGACGGGGTCTGGGGGCCCTATTACGGCGCGCTGCTGCCCGGCTACTGGCTGCTCGAGGGCGGCCAGTCGGCCTATGGCGCGGCGCTGGATTATCTCGTCGCCATGCACCCGGCGTTTCCGGCAGCCAAGGAAGCCGCCGCCGGCGCGGGTCTCCCGGTGCTCGACTATCTCGAAACCCGCGCGGTCCAAATGGCTGGCTCGCTGGAAGATGCGGCCAGGCTGGCGAGCGAGATTCACATCGTCCCCGAATTCCTCGGCAACCGCTCGCCCGAGGCCGACCCGAAGGCGACGGCGGTGCTGACCGGACTGACGCTCGACAGCGGCGCCGACGGTCTGGTCCGGCTGTTCGTCGCCGGGCTTTGCGGACTTTGCTACGGCACCCGCCAGATCGTCGCGGCCAATCGGGAGAAGGGCGTCGATCTTGGCACCATCGTCGTCTCGGGCGGCGCGGCGCGTTCGGCGCTGCTGCGGCGCATTCTGGCGGACGCGACCGGCCTGAAGGTGGTGCTTCCGGTCACCGGCGAGCCGGTGCTGCTCGGTAGCGCCATGCTGGGCGCGGTGGCATCCGGCGAGCAGCCGAGCCTGAAGGAGGCCGCCGCCGCCATGTGCCGCGTCGGCGACGTCATCGACCCGGCACACGGCGCGATGGCGGATTTCCACGCGGCGAAATACGAGGCCTTCCGCGTTCTTCAAAGAAGCGAGCGCGAGGTTCGGGCGATGATGGCCGAGGTCGACGTTTCGCCGCACTGAGGCGCCGGCGCACCGGCGCAGGCGGACGGCTGAAATTCGCCGTTCAGCGGCCCCGCTATTCCTCCCCACGAAATTCGATCGCCCGCTGCGCGGTGAGCTCCAGCAGGCAATCCGATGCGATGTTCGTGCGGATCGTTCCCTCCTTGAAGAGCTCGTAGCGACGATCGCACTCGGCGTCGCGATAGGCGATCCAGGCGCGCTGCGCCTTCACCAGGGCGGCGGCGACACCCGGCTCGTAAATGCCGTCGCTCACTAACCGCTTATCCATGGTTTCGGCGGAGGCGACCGCGATCTTGTAGCTCTTGTTCAGAAGGGTGTCCCAGGCCGCCGTTTCGCGCCCGAGGCAGGTATCGATGCCGATCGTCGAGGCGCCGCCGGGAGCGCCCTGACAGGGATTGGCGACGGTTCCGATACAGGAACGGGGATCGTCGACCTGGTCGGAGAGGCACGTCCTGATCGTTGCGAGGTCGGCCTTGGCGTCTTTCGATTGCGCCGATGCCGGCTGCGCCAAGACCGCGAGCGACGAAAGGATCAGGAGAAGGCGTTGCATGACGGTGGTGTCCCAAGCTGAAGCGGCGCCTAAATAGGACAGGCAGAATGCCAGCGCGCAACGGAAATATTTCATGAGTTTCGCAGACATCGTCAGCTTCGCCGGGTTTCTGGCGCTGGTATGCGCCGCTGGCCTTAGCGGCATGATCTTCAAGCCGGGCGCATGGTATCGTCGTCTCGACAAGCCTTCCTGGACGCCGCCGAACTGGGCTTTTCCGGTCGTCTGGTCGGCACTTTACCTGATGATCGCGATCGCCGGCTGGCGGGTCTACGAGACGGTTGGCCTGGCGGCGCTCCCTTTCATCCTCTACGCCGTGCAACTCGTCCTCAACGCGGCATGGTCGCCGCTGTTCTTCGGCCTGCACCGGCCAGATCTCGCATTTGTCGATATCACGCTGCTGGGGATGGCTATCGCGGCGAACATCGCGCTGTTCTGGTCCATCGACGCCGTCGCCGGCTTGCTGTTGATTCCATATTTCATCTGGGTCTGCATCGCCGCTGGCCTCAGTCTTTCGGTCTGGCGCAGGAACCCCGGCGCGTTTTCGCACGCCTGACGCCGCGTCGCAGGGCCGGGCGAACACCTGTTATCTTTGGACGTTCGCAAACCGGTCGTGGCTCGATTTCTGCTTCCGTTTCGGGGATAAAGCGGCCAGAAGCGTCTCTCATTTTCGTCAAACCAAGCGGGGAATTCCATGCGCTTTGCCAGCTATCCGAGCCTTGAGGGCGCCAGCGTCATCGTCACCGGCGGCGCCTCCGGTATCGGCGCCGAGATGGTCCGCGCCTTCGCCGCGCAAGGCTCGAAGATCGGCTTCGTCGATCTCGACCGGGGGAAGGGCGAGGCGCTTGCCGACGAACTGGTCGCCGATGGCCGGACCGTCGCCTTCCAGGCTTGCGACCTGCGCGATATCGCCGATCTGAGACGGGCCTTTGCCGCGCTGGCTGAGGCGCATGGCCCCGCCAGCGTCCTCGTCAACAACGCCGCCCGCGACGACCGGCACGGCTGGGAGGATTTGACGCCGGAGTATTTCGACGAGCGGATCGCCACCAATCTGCGCCACATGCTGTTTGCCATCCAGGCGGTCGCGCCGGGGATGATCGCGGCCGGCAAGGGCTCGATCGTCAATATGGGATCGAATTCCTGGTGGGAGGCGGGTGGTGGCATGCCGGCCTATACGACCGCCAAGGCCGCCGTCCACGGCATGACCCGCTCCTTCGCTCGCGACCTCGGCAAGCACCGAATCCGGGTCAACACCGTGGTGCCCGGCTGGGTGATGACCGAGCGGCAGAAGCAATTGTGGGTCACCGAGGAGGCAATTGAAAAACACCGCGCCCGGCAATGCCTGCCGGATCTGATCGAGCCGGTCTATCTCGCGCGGATGGTCCTGTTCCTTGCTTCCGACGACGCCGCGATGTGCACCGCCAACAACTATATGGTCGAGGCCGGCTCGATCTGAGCGAGGAACGACGGGCGCCGCCGCGGCCATGGGTCAGGCGTCGGCCGAAAGGTTGACGGACGTCTTGATGACGCATCCTATGGTTGTGTAACGTGAAGCGTTCGCGAACCATGAGGTCGGCTATGGCCGAGTTGCCCGACATTCCGAATGCCGGCGCCGGTGCGGCCGGAGGGGGCGCCGCCAACCTGTCGCACGCTCGGCTCGAAGAGATCGCCGAGCGCTATGGCACGCCCTGTTTCGTCTATGACGCGGCTGTCATGCGGCAAGCCGCCGGGCGGTTGCGTGCGGCTTTGCCTGAAGGAGCCACACTCTTTTACCCGGTCAAGGCCAATCCGAATCCTGCCATCGTCGGGCTGTTCGCAGGCCTCGGCTTTGGGGCCGAGGTCGCCTCCAGGGGCGAGCTGGCATTGGCGATGGCGGCGGGAATCCCGGCGAAACGGATCGTCTGGTCGGGACCGGCCAAGACCGACGACGATCTGGCGGCGGCGGTCAAGGTTGGCATCTACGCTATCCAGATCGAGTCGCGGGGCGAAATCGAACGGCTGGCGGCGATCGCGGCGCGGCTGGAGCGCCCGGCCACAGCGGTTTTGCGGCTCGATCTGCCGCAGGATGCCGGCGCGCGGCGCGGCGACTGGGCGGGCGCCTCGTCTTTCGGCATGGATGAGGCGACCGCCGCCGCGATCCTTGGTGCCCGGGACCGCCTGGCGCCGGTCGAGATCGTCGGGTTTCACAATCATCCGACGTCGGGATCGCTCAACGCAGCCGATTTCATTCGGCGCTTCGCGACCTTCATCGAAGCGGTCCGGCGTCTGTCGAAGGGGTTTGCTCCGCGCTTCATCAATTTCGGGGGCGGCTTCGGCGCGCCGTTCTATGCCGACGATTCCGCTCTTGATCTCGATCCGATCACCGCTTTCCTGCGCGGACCCGAGATGCAGACGATCTGCGGCGGCGGTCCACCCCCGCAACTCGGCTTTGAAATGGGGCGATACGTCACCGGGCCGGCCGGCCGCTATCTCGCCCGCGTCGTCGCGGTGAAACGCACCGCGGGGCGGCGTTTTGCGGCGCTCGACGGTGGCATCCACCATCTGATGGTGGTGTCGGGCACCTTGCGCTTCTTGCGGCGGCCGGTCGCCGTCGTCGGGCCGCCGAGGAAGGGAGGCGACAGCGAGCCGACGGAACTCACCGGTCCGCTCTGTGCGCCGACCGACCGGCTGGCCAGCGCGGTGTTGCTCTCGACAGCCCTTGCGCCGGGCGACCTCATCGTCTTTTCCGGCTGCGGCGCCTACGGCAAACATGCGAGCCCGTTGAACTTCCTCGGCCACGACTGGCCGCCGGAGATCCTCGTCGACGGCGACGAGGAGCGGCTGATCGCCCGCCGGGTGCGGTTCGAAGAGGTGCTGGCGCTGCAATCGCCGAACCATCCTGCCGCGGCTGAACCGGGCCGGGTTCCGCCGTGACCTACCGATCGCTGGAGCGGGCGAACGCCTATTTCTACGATCCCGCGCGCCGGGCCGCTGCCGTGCGGCGCCATGGTGGCGTCCGCTACCTCTCCTCCGGGGTCAATCATCTGAAGGCTCCGTCGGTTCTGCTCGAGATCGCCGCCCGCGAGCTGCAAGAGCGGATGCTGGTCGAAAACTATACCGCGCCCGGCGGCGCGCCCGCCGTCGTCGCGGCCATCGCCTTCGAGACCCACGAGCGGATCGGCGCCTCCGCCTTTGGCGCGATCGGGCCGGCCAATATCGCGATGACCGCCGGCGCGACCGGGGCGCTCGCCTTCGCCTTTCGTTATCTCGCCGACATCGCCGGCGCGCGGACGGCGCTCGTTCTCGGGCTGAACTACAGCTACTTCTCGACCATCTGCGACGAACACCGGATTGCCTACCGCACCTGCTGTTCCGAGGAACCCGACCGCATCCTGCCGAGCGCGACGGAGGCCGTTACGCTCGTCGCCAGGCATTGCCCGGACATCGTCGTGCTGACCCAGCCGACCAACCCGTCCGGCGAGGTCTACGGCGTGGAGGAACTGAACACCGTCATCGCGGCGGTCGCGACCACAGGAAGCTGGCTGGTGTTCGACGAGGTGCCCGATCTCGCCCATCCCGGCGAGACCGAGCGGCCGCATCCGTTTCCCGAGAATATGGAGGCCTTTCCGAAGCGGCTGATCTGGATCAACTCGTTCTCCAAGTCGCGCAGCCTCGCCGGCTTGCGGGCCGGCTGGCTGATCGCCGACCGGCCGGTGGTCGACTTCGTCCGTCGCCACAACGAACGGCTCCTCTGGTCGCCGGTCCACGCCGGGGCGAGCGCCCTCGTTCTCGACATGGTGCTGCGGGCCGCCGCGCGCCGGGTCCGTGATGCTTCGTTCGTGCTGGGCGATCCGAAAGACGATGCGGCGATCGATCACATGGTGGCGCGCGTGGCGCGGCGGGCCGGGCGCTACTTGCGGCTGTTCTCGCCATACTCCGACGATTTTTCCCGGCCCGGCGATCTCTGGGCGTTTCTCGACGCGGCCGTCGACTGGCCGCAAGCGTTTCGCCGTTACGAAGCCGATCTGGCCGCGACCGGTGCGATCTGCGCCGCCAACTGGCGGGCGTTCGGGGGCCGGCTCGGCGACCGGCTGCGCTCGGTGATCGCCGCTCCGGTCGGCTTCAACCATTGCGTCAAATTCGACGATGGTCTCGACGAATGGGCCTTCGCGCGGCAGGCCTTCGACGACGCCGGCCTCGACTTCTACACCGAGAGCGTTTTCGTAGATCACGATCGCGAGGATTCCAGCGATTATTGGGTGCGGATTTCGACGGCGAACCAGAAGGAGATTTTCGCGGCGGGTTGCGAGAAACTTTCAGATTTCCTCGACCGCGGGCATGGCGCCTGAGCCGGACAGGGCGCCCGGCCGCCGATCTTCTCCGAGAATCNTCGCGGCGGGTTGCGAGAAACTTTCAGATTTCCTCGACCGCGGGCATGGCGCCTGAGCCGGACAGGGCGCCCGGCCGCCGATCTTCTCCGAGAATCAGAGTCCGTTTCAAAACTCTCTACCACGCAGTTCGGAATGAGATTTGGCCGCTGTCAGCGATGCAGTTTCGCCGGTTTCCTGCCCGTGGGGGTTATGCGGAGAAACTACGAACATCGGCTTTCCGGGGTTTCGAAACGGCCTCTCAGCCGCTCGACCGCGCGGATCGCCGGGGCGCGGTGCTTGTCGAAGAAGTGGTCGAAGCTCGCCGCGAAACTGCCGAGCGAAGCGCTACGCGGATGGTCCATATGGGCCGAGACGATGCAGGGCAGGTCGCGAAATTCGGTGCCGAGCCGCATCAGCCGATAACCGAGTTCGATCGCCTCGGCACCCCAGCGAAAGCCGAAGCCCTCGTCGTAACCGCCCGACGCCTCGAACAGCCGCTTTGTGAGCGCGACGCCGGACCCGGAATAGCCGAGCCAGCGATGGGCCGCTGGACCGTTGGCGAGTGTGTCGCTCACCAGCCGCTCGAACCGGTTGCGGTGGACGCATTGGCGGGCGATCGACGGCCAGTCCTCGACGATGGTCCGGCGGGACACGAGCCGCCGCGTCATTGCCGCGCCGGGAGCAAGCACCCGCCCATCGTAGCGAATGCCGCGCTCGGGATCGCGGAACGGCGCCAGATAGCGCAGCAGATAGACCGGTGCGCGGACGACGCGGTTCGGTTCGTCGGCAAGATGGGCGAGGGCGGTCGCAAGATAGTCCGGCGACAGCAGCACGTCGTCATCCATGAACAGGAGCACCGGCGCGCATGCCAGCGCGGCGCCGTGATTGCGCGCCGCCGCCTGACCAAGCGCTGGTGTCCGGACGAGGCGGACCGGCAGCCCCGCCGTGCGGGCCACGGCCACCGCCGCCTCGGTGCTGGGGGCCGGTCCGTCGGCAACGACGATGGTCTCGAAGCGACCCCGACAAAGCGTCTGCGGGATCAGCGAATGCAGCGCCAGCACGAGCCGCTCCGGCTTGCCTGATGTCGGGACGATCATCGCGAGGTCGGGAACGCTCATTCGCCTAGCCGATCTCCGCCGTCATGGCCTCGGCCGGTCGCGCTGGCGGCCGCGAGGCCGCGCCCGGCATCGCCACCAGTCCCGTCGGCTTCGGCGTGAGCCAGGCGTCGAGCCCCTCGGAAAACAGTTCGGTCTCGAACTCCTCGACGAAGCGCCGGGCCACGCCGTCGAGCCCGTCGGGGCGGCGACCTACGTTTTGCTGTTCCTGCGCGGCGTCGACCAGTCGCCGCATCAGCCCGGCGAGCGCGCCGCCGACGGAGCGCCGGAACGTGGCGATCCGTTTGATGCGGGCGAGGGCGTCGACCCGGTCGCCGCCGCGCGATGTCTCCCGTAGCGTCTTGAGCAGCGGCGGCAGCACTTCGTCGGTCAGCACCGACCAGCGGTTCACCTCACCGTTCAGCGCCGACCAGAAGGCCGCGACATGAGGGTTTTCGATCGGCGTTCGCTGATAGGTCGCGGCGGCGCACCAGCGCGCTAGGCTGACCGCGTCGTCGGCGTCCACCGGCGGCAAATCCGGCTTGCCCCGGACATTGTCGTGGCGCCTGGCGGCGGCGGTGCCGCAATGCACCTTCAGCCGGTTGACCAGCCACAGCGGCTGGTTCGAGCGCCACAGGCGCGTACGTTCGATGAAGCCGATACTCTCCTCGACCTCGTCGAGGCAGGACTCCCAGTCGAGCAGGATCATGCTCGGCATCAGGTCGAGCTTGAGTGCCCGCGCCAGCGCCACGGCTGCTTCGTTCTGCTCGACGGTCTGGCCCTTCGCCCAACGCTTCAGCGTCTTGGCCGACCCGGATTCCAGGCCGAAGAGGATCTGGTCGAATCCGGCCTCGCGCAGCCGGATCAGCGTCTCCGGCACGAGGGAATCGACCCGGCATTCGGCGTGGAAATTGATCTTGAGGTCGCGCGCCAGGATTTCGTCGGCGAAGGCCAGCATTCGCCGGTTACTGGCCTCGCCATAGCCGAGGAAATTGTCGTCGGCCATGTAGAAGCGCGTGACGCCGTGGTCGCGTGTCACCGCCTCGATCTCGTCGACGACGTCGCGCGGGTCGCGCATCCGGTAGACGCCGTCCTTCATGCCGCGCACGATGTTCGGAACCGTGCAGAAGGTGCAGAACGCCTTGCAGCCGCGCGAGGTCGTCAGATAGGCGCTCGGCACCGGCAGGCCGCGCTGGCGGATCGCGGCGATGATGTCGCGGGCGGGATGCGGCAGCGTGTCGAGGTCGGCCGGCATCGCGCGGGGCTGCTTGACGATGCCGCCGTCCGACCGGCGCACGAGCGAGGGAACCGCGTCCAGCGCGCAGCGCCCTTCGACAGCGTCGGCTAGCCGCGCGATCGCCGTTTCGCCTTCGCCCTCGACGATAGCGTCGATGAACGGAAAGGTTTCCAGCAGCAGCACCGAAATCGCCGAGGCCAGCGGTCCGCCGAAGACAATGAATGTCTCGGGCCTTGCGCGTTTCAGGATCCGCGCGGCGGTCAGCGCGCTCTTCAATTGCAGATCGTAGAGCAGCGAGAAGCCGGCGATATCGGGCGCGAAGGCGGTGAGCCGGTCGATCAGCGCCTTGTCGTCGAGCCCTTCATTGCCGGCGCCGACGACGGCCACCTGGCGGCCTTCCCGGCGCAGCGTAGCCGCCAGATATTCGATGCCCAGAAACTCGCGCGACAGGGTGTAGTCGGTGCCGAAGGTGACGATGTCCCGGCAGATCTCCTCGAAGCTGCGCAGCATCCGCTCGCGGTGTTCGCGGTCGGGATCGTCGGCGAAGGGGTCTTCGCGCGGTCCCACCAGCGCAACCCGAAGTGGGGCGCCGGGCATCTAGGCTGTCGCAGCGCCGACCAGCGGCGTCGCCAGTTCGTCGCGGTGCCGGGCGAGATAGTCGGCCCAGAGCCGCACGGAGGCGAGCGCGGGGTCCATCAGCGCTTCATCCGGCACGTCGATGTTCAACTCGGTCTCGACGTTGAGGATGAACTCCAGATAGTCGACGGACGTCAGCCCGATCGCGCCGAAACTGTCGTTGCGCAGATCGGCGTCCCGCCGGACCATCTCGTTCGCAGCGCAGAGGCTTTCGAGGATTTGCGCCAGTTGATCCTCCAGCTGGCGCGCCGCGATCCCGTCCTGACTGGTTTCCATGGCGCTCACCCACTTCTCCGACACATCCAAGGGAAATACTATCTCTGGTTGCTTCGATATACAACCGGAGATAGCGTAACGGCATGAGACCTAGGGTTCGATGATTGCGGTTCAGACCGATCGCCTCCGGCGCGCCTGGGGCCGTTCGATGCTGCGCGAATTCGCGGCCAAGCAGCAGATCGTCGATCGGGGGCATGTCTTTTCGGATCTGATATCGGAGCGCGACGGCCGGCAACTCGGCGTCCTTGCCGCCGCCTGCGAGGAACTGGCCAGCGGGCGGTTCGATGCCGGCGCCCTGGCGCGTCTGCTGCTGGACGAGGAGATACGCCTCGATGCCTGCGCGGAACGGCTTGCCCAAGCGGCGCCGGGCGCCGGGGCGGAGCTGGCCGGCATGGCGCTGGCGCTGGTCTATCTGCCCTTCACGATCCCCGACACCTTCGCCAGCCTGGTGTTCGAGCCGCTCGACCTGCGCCATGTCGCCAGACGCGCCGACCCCGATCGCTGCCTGTCGCCGCGCACCCGGCTGTTCTTCGCCGATCGGCTGATGCGCAACCGGACCGTGCAGGGATTGATCGCGGCGACGGGCGCCGCCGTGGCGCTGTTCGAGAACGGTGGGGCGGGCCGCGCGCTATTCGACGTTGAGCCCGAGCGGCTGCGGCGGCTGGCCGATTTCGCCATGGCGCTGGCGGGCCGACCGGCCCTGTTCGCGGCGATGCTGCGCGCCTGCGACGAGGGCGACTGGCAACGGGCCGACGAGCTCTGCCGCCATGTCGCGGGCGATACCGGCCGCGACGACGGTGAGGGAGCCCACCCGCCCTGGCTCGCCGATTGCCTGGTGCTGACATTGCTGCCGACCTGCGACACGATCGACGCGGCGGCGCGGCTTTTGGCCGTTGGGGCCAGCCCGGCGGTCTATCGCTCGGCCGCGACGGCCATGGCTGACGCGGCGCCAGACCCGGCCGGCCCCGATCCCACCGTCGATGCAAAGCCCGCGCGGGCATCGGCGCCCGCCTGAAGTGCTCGCGTCCGGGCGGTCTTTAGCTCGACCAGCCTTTGCCATGCAGCCGGCTCGGAGAAGAGCGGCATGACCGCCAGCTCCTCCAGATCGACCGCGCCGTCGAGATAAAGGTTGAGGACATCCGCCTGGCTGAAGCAGTTGCGGCAGACCGGCACTCGTGGCGGGTCCCGTTGCATCAGATCGTAGAGCTTGTGCTCGCCGATCACCGCGCTCGCGGCGTCGATCCCGTCGCGGCGGACATTGGCGATCTCGGCCGTCCAGCCGACCGGGCAGGGGGTGATCGCGCCGGTGTCGAACAATTGCACGGCGGCGGCCGTCAGATGGCAGCGGTGACGGCGAATGCCGTTCGCGTCATCGAGAAAATCTGCCAGCCGGTGGTAGTAGGCGGCCGGGCCGAGCACCGGGGCAAACGCGCCGGGCAGGCTTCGCAGGAGCTCCGCGAAGGCCCGCCGCGCTTCCAGACCGAACAACCGCTCGGAATGGATGCCGCGCACCGGAATCGGGATCAGCACGACCCGGCAGGGCAGCGTCGCGAGGAACGCCAGGAAGTCGCAAAGATGCGCCGCGTTGGCATCGCTGACCACCATGGTGATTTCCAGCGGCCGGCCTGTGGCCGTGATCGCGTCGAGCGCCGTCATCACCCTCTCGCCAAGCCGCGGCGAGCGCCAGCGCATGGCGTTCATCTCCGGCGTGTGGCCGTCGAGCGAGAGGTTGAAGCCGACATTGCCGAGGCCGGACAGGCGCTCGACGATCGCCGGCGTCAGCTCGGTGCCGTTGGTCAGCACCTGGACATGGGCGTAGCGCGCGGACAGTTCGGCGACGAGATCGGCGGCATTGGCCAGCAGGAACAGTTCGCCGCCGCTCACCTTGATCACCGGCGCGTCGACATGGCGGCGAAGCCCGTCGAGCATGGCCAGGACATTAGGGATTGCGATCGCCGCGCCGCGTCGCTTGGCCGACGCCGAGGTGGCCTCGCCGAAATCGCCCGCGTCGGCGACGCTGGTGCAATAGCTGCACTTCAGGTTGCACCAGTTCCCGGCGACAATCAGGTCGTGGTAGAGGAACCGCTTCATGCCCGGCCTCCCGTCGTCGCCGGACAGGATGGCACGGTGTCAGTCTGATAACAACCTTAGGTTACATTTCAGCCCAGTGCGCCCCCCGGCGTGCCGGGGCCGGAATCCGGTGCGATGTCCATCTCGTAGACGATGTGCTTCTCCTCGAAGCCGGCCAGCCGGTAGAGCGCGCGCATCGCGTCGTTGGAACTGGCCGTGCGTCCGACGATGCGCGTGTAGCCGGCCTCCCGGCAATGATCGAGGACGGCGCGCAAGAGCGCGATCGCGGCGGTGGGACCGGCCCGCTCGCCATCGACATACATCGAGCGGAAGTCGGCGTAAGTGTCGCCGGTGATGAAGTTCTGGCGCGGCGCCACCCAGACCCAGCCAACGAGATGCCCGCCGTGCTCGGCCACCTTGGTCCAGTCGCCGCCATATTTGATCAGCTTGGTCAGCTTCTTGCGATAATGCGCCGGATCGGTCACCGCCTCGTCGGCGAAGGATTTGACGGCGATCGCGGCCTCGAAGCCGGCGACCGCCTCGACATCCGAGAGGCGAAAATCGCGCAGGACCAGGCCGCTCGGGTCGGCTGGGGCGGGGGGACGGTCGGCCATGGCGGGGGCGCTCCGGTCGTCGAGTGGGGCCGCGCGACGGCCGCGCGCGGGTGGTGGCGCGGGGTTGCGGCCCGCATGGCGCGTGACTATAGCGAGCCGAGCGAATTGAACAGGGCCGACGGCAGCGCCGACATTCGTCCTCGCAATCATAAGGTGCAATCATGCGAATACGCCAAGTCCTCGCCGACATGCGCGACTGTTCGGCCGCGATCGAGGACGAGCTGGCGCTGCGCGACGCCGCGCTCGCCGGGGCGAAAGCCGGCGGCGCGACGATCATCGGCGAGCATGCCCAGCGCTATGTCCCGCACGGCATCACGCTGGTGGTGTTTCTGGCCGAATCGCACATCATGCTGACCACCTGGCCGGAATATAAAATGGTGCTGGTCGACGTGCTCCTGTGCAATCCGGACATGTCCGAGGACGCGACGATCGACGAGATTGCGCGGCTTCTTTGCCCGGACGGGCTGGTCGAGCGCAGCTACGTCACCCGGCAGATCGAGCCGCTCCAGCCGTGACCGCTCACCGCGATGCCGAGGGATAGCCAAGGCTGGTGGTCGTTCGCGCCGACCGCCGAACCGCCCGACGCTGGCGCCATCATCCGCGCGGCCGATGCGGGACGCGGCGCCCTGTCGCGGGTCCTGCGCGAGGAGCGTCATCGTCTCGGCACCGCCCGCGCCGCGAGCCTGCTCCGGGAGGCCGGCGTCGGCGCCGCGCTGCGCCCGGTGCGGCTCTTCCTCGTCACCTCCTACCAGCCGCGCGCCATCGACGACGCGCTGCGGCTTGCCTTCGCGATCGCCGGCTTCGACCTCGAGACCGTCACGGTCGAGGGGCTGGCCGAGGCCGCTGGCCGGGCGCGGGAGGAGATCGGGCAGGGGCGTTTCGATGGCGCCATCCTCTCCATCGCTGCGACCGGCGAAGCCCAGGTTGTCCGGGCCGTTCACGACGAAACCGCGCGGGTCGCGGCGAGGCTCGCCGAAACGCTGCAATGCCCGGTCGCCATCATCGGCGAGGCTGATTTTGCCGGGACGGGCGACGCCGGCGCGGGCGTCTTTGCCTGTCCGGCCGCACCCGTACTCGTCGATAATTCGCCGCTGTTCGACACGCGTTTTGCCGCCAGCCTTGGCACCATCCCGTCGCAGCGCGGCGCCGACGCCATCGCCGACACCGCGGCCGGCTTTGCCGCCCGGATCATGGGCAGCGCGCCGAAGCTGCTGATCACCGACCTTGACGACACGCTGTGGCGCGGTGTCGCCGGTGAAACCGGCGATCTGGCCATGCACGCAAGCTATGCGGCGGCGCTCGCCGCGCTTGCGGCGCGCGGTCTGGTGCTCGCGGCGGCGAGCCGCAACGAGGCCGAGGTCGCGCGGGAAGCGCTCGCTGACCTGGCAAATCCGGTGCCGTCCGGCGTTCCGCGCTTCGCCGCTCTCGCTGTCGACTGGGCCGACAAGGCGGATCTGGTCGCGCGCCTTCTCGACCAACTCGCTCTGGCGGCGGAGCACACGGTCCTGATTGACGACGACCCGGTCAATTGCGCGCGGGTCGCGGCGCGGTTTCCGGCGATGGACGTGCGGCGCTTCGCCGATCCGGATGGCTTCGCGGTGATGCTTCTCGCCGATCCGCTGCTGGCCGCCGGAGAACGCCCGATGGCCTCTGAAACCCGCGCCACGCACTACCAGCGGCGGGCGGACGTGGAACGCCTGCGCGCGGCCGAGACCGACGTGGCGGCGTTCCTCGAACGCCTCGAAACCCGGCTCACCATCCTGCCGCTCGATGCCGCCAGCCGGGCGCGCGCGGCGGAACTGGCGCGGCGGGTCAACCAGTTCGTGCTCACCGCCGAGCGGCCCAACGAGATCGAACTCAGCCGGCGAAGCAATTCCCTCGATTTTCTGGTGCGGCTCGACGATGTCTTCGGCGCCCACGGCATCGTCGGGCTACTTCTCGCCGATCGGGACGGCGACGCGGTCGTCATCCGCAATCTCTATCTTTCCTGCCGGGCATTGCAGCGGCGCGTCGAGACGGCGATGCTCGCCGTGCTCAGCCGGCGCGCGGCGGCGGCGGGCGCGAGGTGGATCATCGGGACAGTCGATATGATGGAACGCAACCGACCGGCGCGGGGCCTGTTCGCCGAGGCCGGTTTCGGCCAGGAGGGCGAGTGCTGGGTGCTCGATTTCGACTCGGCGGCCGAGGCGCCCGGCGTTGCGGCTCCCACGGGGCTGACGATCATCGACGGGGCGCCCGGGATCATGACGGACACGAGCGACGGCGAGGCATCATGACGGAGACGAGGCAATCATGACGACCATGACCGACAGCGACATCGAATCCCGCGTCGCCGCGATCGTCGCAGACATCCTCGGCGTCGATCCGGGCGCGATCATGCCTGCTACCCGCGCCGAGGAGATCGCGGCTTGGGATTCCTTTGCCCTGGTGCGCATCGTCTTCGCGCTGGAGGCCGAATTCGGCGTCCGCCTGACCATGGCCGAGATCGAGGCGATCGACGGCGTCCCGGCGCTGGTCCGGGCCGTTCGGCGGGGGTAGCGGAAGCGCTGGAGACTCGGCGGACGCCGCCTGCCTCGTCATCCTCGGCCGCAGGCCGGGGATCCATGCCGCAATGTCGATTCTACACTCTCCGGAAACGGATTGGCGGTTCCAGCGACTTGGAATGAGTCCCGGCTCAAGGCCGGGATGACGCCCGTCATGGAACGTCGCGTCCTCGCGTCCTCCGGTGGGGAGGAGAACGGTGCCCATTTCGGCGGCGCTCGCGGAAGCGCGCCACCCTCGCCCCTGAGGGGAGAGGGTGGTTCGCGCAGCGAACCGGGTGAGGGGTGCACGCCATCGCCCGCACCGCTTTGGCGGCCGGCCTATGCATCCCTCGTCACTGATCCTTCCTTCTTTCGCTTCTCTTCGATTCACCGCCCTCTGGGCCCCCGCCAGCGAGGAGCTTAAGGGCGGGGTCGGTTTTCTGTCCCGTCCTTAAGTTTCGCGGCTTCGCCGCTCACTGACGGGCGGAGCGTGTCAACGAATGTGAGACAGCCGGAGCGATAGATTAAGCTTGGAGTTGGAGCTTGTTGTTGGGCGGATTGATCCAGACGGCG
>NZ_JAZHLJ010000269.1:0-728 GCF_036549495.1 Aurantimonas sp. C2-5-R2 | reverse complement strand
ACGTCCGAGGGCATCGCGACCGAGAGACTTGCGCGAAATTGATAACGCTGATCACCCGCCGCTAAATCAAGTCCGCCTAAAGGTCTTTCGATCATGACATCAAAAAAATCTCCCAGGACTGTAGCCGCATCGAATGGCATCGGGGCAGATCCGATATTTGGCGCGGTCGCTCCACCGCTCTATCTGTCCAGCACCTTCACCTTCGCGGGTTTCGAGCAGCCGCGCGACTATGACTACAGTCGTGCGGGAAATCCGAGCCGTTCCCTGCTCGCCGACACGCTCGCACAGCTGGAAGGCGGCGCCGGCGCGGTCGTCGTCGCCTCCGGCATGGCGGCCGTCGACCTCGTGCTCGCCACCGTCGAGTGCGACGACTTCGTCCTGGCACCCCATGACTGTTACGGCGGTTCGCGCCGCCTCATGGAGGCCCGTGCCGCGAAGGGGCATTTCAAGCTGATCTTCGTCGATCAAGCGGACGAGACTGCGCTTGCGGCGGCGATGGAGAAGGCGCCGGCGCTGATTCTTATCGAAACGCCGAGCAACCCCTTGATGCGCGTCGTCGACATCCGCCGCGTTGCGACGCTGGCGGCGGCGATCGGCTGCAAGGTGGCCGTCGACAACACCTTCCTGTCACCCGTGCTTCAGCAGCCGATTAGCCTCGGCGCCGACTATGTCGTTCACTCGACGACGAAATACCTGAACGGCCATTCCGACGTTGTCGGCGGTGCGGT
>NZ_JAZHLJ010000268.1:0-730 GCF_036549495.1 Aurantimonas sp. C2-5-R2 | reverse complement strand
GCGCCCGCATGCCCGAGCGCCATCTCCTCGATATCCTCAAATATGCCGAGCACTGGACCGGCTACACACGTCATTTTGGGCCGCCGTCCGGTGCCGATACGAAGCTGGCGCAAGCCGTGCGCCGCTACGTCTTCACCGTCTTCGGCTATGGCTGCAATCTCGGACCCGGCCAAACCGCCCGCCATGCGCCCGAACTCGTCACCCAGCAGGCGTTGCGTCGCATCAATGCCCAGCATATCAATGCCAACNCGCCGCTACGTCTTCACCGTCTTCGGCTATGGCTGCAATCTCGGACCCGGCCAAACCGCCCGCCATGCGCCCGAACTCGTCACCCAGCAGGCGTTGCGTCGCATCAATGCCCAGCATATCAATGCCAACAAGCTGGAAGCGGCGATGACCGACCTCATCGATGAATATGCCCGCTTCGCCCTGCCGCGACACTGGGGAAGCGGCCAGGCCGCCATCGCCGACGGCACCCACGTCAAGCTGCGCGAGAACAATCTCATCGGCTCCCGGCACGTGCGCTATGGCGGTTACGGCGGCATCGCCTATCACCACATCGCCGACACCTACATCGCGCTGTTCACCACCTTCATCCCCTGCGGCGTCTGGGAAGCAGTGCACATTCTGGACGGCCTCCTCAAGAACCGGTCGCAGCTTCAGCCGGATACCCTGCACGCGGATACCCAGGGCCAGAGCGAGCCGGTTTTTGGACTCAGCAGATTTCTCG
>NZ_JAZHLJ010000267.1:0-732 GCF_036549495.1 Aurantimonas sp. C2-5-R2 | reverse complement strand
CTACGATCGTTGCGCCCACACCTTCTTCTCGGCCATCTGCATCGCAGCCGCCGTCATCTTCTGGCTCTGATCAATGAGTCCTGAGCCTAGCTCGTTGACCGGGTATAGAACCGCTTTGCCGATTTTGATGAACGATGGCCCGATCCTCTTAGATCGCCAATTTCGAAGCGTGGCCGCGCTGATCTGATTGCGATAGCGTTCAACGACCTCATCCAACTTTAGATAAGCAGGAACAGACACAAATTCTCCCAGGCTTCCGTGATAGTGCAACAGCTTGTTGCACTATGGCAGCCGATCACCCGAGGCGATGCCTAAGTGTCTGAATCAGAATGAAGGTGGCGTTTTCAATGCCTTGCGAGCCGTCGGGTGAGCATGCGGATGTTTGCGATGAAGACCCAGGCCTGGGCGGAAGCGATGGTGCGTTCGAAGTCCTTTGCCAGTCTTCGGCATCGTCCCAGCCATGCGAAGGTTCGCTCCACGACCCAACGGCGCGGCAGGACCTCGAAGCCCTTGGCGCTATCCGGTCGCTTGATGATTTCCAGCGTGAACTTGCCGACCTTTTGCAAGGCGTGCTGCAGTTTCGGTCCGGCATAGCCGCCATCAGCGAAGATATGACGCAGCCACGGCCAGCGTTTGAGGATCGACTTCAGCACGGTCGTGGCGCCGTCACGGTCCTCACATGGGGATTTTCGAGTCAAGTCGTCGTGGCATCACGGTGACATTGACGGTTTC
>NZ_JAZHLJ010000266.1:0-735 GCF_036549495.1 Aurantimonas sp. C2-5-R2 | reverse complement strand
CTCCAAAGTGGATTCGACACCCCGAGCCTACCGGCTCAAGGCGGGCAACGCCGCCCCCTTCAGAAGTTCAACATCGATCGGGACATTCCCCATTGATCATCGGCGGACTGGTAACGCTTCTGGCGACGTTGGGTATCGCTGTCTTCATCGCTCGCACCATCGCCCGGCCAATTCGCACCATCACCGACGTCATGAAGGAACTCGCCGACGGCCGTAAGACGATCGAGGTTCCGTATGCGGGCCGCAAGGACGAGATCGGCTCGATGGCGGGTGCGGTCGAGACCTTCAAGCAAGCGGCGGTCGAGCGTGAGCGTCTGGAGAGCGAGGCGGAGGCAGCGCGGATCGACCAGGAGCAGGCGAAGCAACGCCAGGCGTCGCTGGACAATGCCAAGGCCGAGGATCTGCGCGCCTTCGTCGGGGTCGTGGAGGTCGGTTTCGAGCGGCTGTCGGCGGGCGACCTGACGGTGCGCATGGCCGAGCCGGTGGCGGCGGAATTCGAGCCGATCCGGGCGAAGTTCAACGACAGCGTCGGCAAGCTGGAGGATGCGATCGGCAATGTGGTGACCTCGATCGGTTCGATCCGGTCGGGCCTGCAGGAGATCAACACGGCGTCGAACGACTTGGCGCAGCGCACCGAGCAGCAGGCGGCCAACCTGGAAGAGACGGTGGCGGCGCTGGGCGAGGTGACGACGGCGGTGAACGAAACCGCCGACGGCGCCGGCAAGGCGCAGACGG
>NZ_JAZHLJ010000265.1:0-739 GCF_036549495.1 Aurantimonas sp. C2-5-R2 | reverse complement strand
GGCAGCTGCGCCGACCTTTGACGGGCTTTACTCCGGGGAATGGGCGCACCCCACATTTAGTGGGCGTGGGTAACAACCGGATAGGCAAGGTATATAGATGGGGTGACGCATGCCGACCTATCGCCAGATCCAAGAGCACGTGAAAGCCGAATATGGCTTTTTGCCAAAGACGTGTTGGATCGCGCACGTTCTTTCCGACCATGGCTTGATGAAGCGCCAAGCGCCCAATCGGCACGATGCAAACGAAAGAATTCATCCTTGTCCGCCTGAGAAGCGGCAAGTGATCGAGGCCGCGCTTCG
This sequence comes from Aurantimonas sp. C2-5-R2, assembly GCF_036549495.1. Classification (NCBI taxonomy): domain Bacteria; kingdom Pseudomonadati; phylum Pseudomonadota; class Alphaproteobacteria; order Hyphomicrobiales; family Aurantimonadaceae; genus Aurantimonas; species Aurantimonas sp. C2-5-R2. Next base: position 439 of record NZ_JAZHLJ010000265.1, on the reverse strand, counting down.
AGCCCTTGGTGCGTTTTCTACGTAAGAAAGTCTGTTTGTGGAATTGTGTCGAGCGTAGTGATGTGCAAACCACAGAAAAGGCAAGCGAGCGTCTTCACAAGATTGGAGTTGACGATAAGGAATTAATTCTGCTGAATAAGGTCAGCCGCAGGAAATTCACCGCAGGGTTTTTGTTTTAATGTCTTACCGCCATTGGTGTGCAGCAATTGTAGTTGGGTTGATTGTCTTCGGCACTTTAGGGCAGGCTCAAGAGATTGAGGATCGACAGAGGGGCGCTAGCCAGAAAGAGAATGCAGTCCAGCCGACGCTGCCACCATTGCGTATTCAAATTGTCGAGGATCAGGCCGACGCTCAGAGGCCGTTTCGAAACCCTGCCAAGACCAGCCTCCATGGTTCACCCGGGACGCCCAAACCCGCGGAAATCGGGTATCATGTCATT
>NZ_JAZHLJ010000264.1:0-749 GCF_036549495.1 Aurantimonas sp. C2-5-R2 | reverse complement strand
GCCCCAGTGCATTATTGGGACACAGATATACGGTAGGCGCGCTGGGTGGTCATGACGCGCCGATCCTGAGCGGCAGGAACCCGTCGGCATCGACGGCGAGGCTGTCGGACCAGACGTAGTCGCCAGTGAAGTTGATATGATCCCAGCCGAGGGGCGAGAGCTGTGGGAGCAGCCTTTCGTCGAAGGCCATGCCGCTGTGGCGCATCGCATCGATGACGCGGCCGAGATAGCGGCAGTTGAACAGGATGATCGCGGCGGTGACGAGGTTGAGGGCGGAGGCGCGGGTGGCCTGGTTCTCGTGCCCGCGGTCCCGGAAGCGGCCAAGACGATGGAATGCGACGGCCCGGGCGAGCGAGTTCCTCGCTTCGCCCTTGTTGAGTTCGGCGGTGACGAGACGGCGCAGTTCAGGATCCTCGAACCAGCGCAAGGTGAACAGCGTCCGCTCGATGCGGCCGATCTCGCGGAGCGCGGCAGCCAGACTGTTCTGCTGCCGGTATGCCGAGAGTTTCTTCAGGATCAGCGAAGGCGTCACCACGCGGTCTCTCATGGCCTGAATGACCCGTTGGGCGTCGTCCCAATGGGCCCGGATCAGCCCGGCATCGAGGCGATGGCCGAAGAGTGGCCCCAGGCGGCCGTACCGGGTTTTGGGCTCGAACGCGTAGAGCTTGCGATCCGACAGACGTGGAATCCGCGGCTCGAACGACAGTCCCAACAGATGCATCACGGCAAAGACGATATCCGACACGCCA
>NZ_JAZHLJ010000263.1:0-750 GCF_036549495.1 Aurantimonas sp. C2-5-R2 | reverse complement strand
GGAGGGGGAGGAGGATCTGGTTGCCGGGCTGGATCGCGGATTCGCCGCGCTGGGGTGAAGGCGCTCCGTCCTCGGATCGGCGACGATATTTTGATTGGATGCTGGCTCCGGACTTCGGAGTTTTCTTTTCCGGACGGACGTTGTTGTTACGCATAGACTTTCCTTCCGGTTCACCTCGCTTCCGGCGACGATATCCATGATCTGCAGCGCCAGTTCCTCCTGGATTTCGAGGAAATGGTTCCAGTCGCGGGCGAAGACGTAGGCAAATATCTCGACCGGCAGCGCGTCGGCGCCGTAGCCAAGAAACCGGACCCTGTGGGACTCGGTCTCCAGTCGGGTGTCGACCGAGAACATGGTCCGCAGCGCCGCCAGAAACTGCCGCATCTGGTTGGGCGTCGCCTCGTAGCGAAGTCCAAATTCATGATGGAATCCGAAGCGGTCGCGGCGGGTGAAGTTCTCGATCTTCATAGCCGAGAACTTACCGTTTGGAACCGTGACCGGTGTCCGATCGAGGGTGCGGATGCGGGTCGAGCGCATGCCGATATCCTCGACCGTGCCCAGCATGCCTCCGAACTGGCAGAAATCGCCGGCGCGAACCGGCTGGTCGACGACGAGGGTCAGGCTGCCAACGAAGTTCTCGATGGTCTTCTGGGCGCCGAGGGCGAGCGCGCGTTCGCCGATACCGAGCGCGGCAAGACCGGTCGAGGTCTCGTTATCTCGCCCGCGCCGTTTCGTCAGCTTGACGAGCGG
>NZ_JAZHLJ010000262.1:0-771 GCF_036549495.1 Aurantimonas sp. C2-5-R2 | reverse complement strand
CTCCTCAGTGGAATCGGCACCCCGAGCCTAACGGCTCAAGGCGGGCAACGCCGCCTACTTCAGAGTTTCAACAGAGACCGGGACATTCCCCCGCCAGGCGCGCTTTAAAAAAAAGGGCTCGCCGAGGCCCTGAAAGCGGCAAAGGTCGACCATCCCGACAAGCGGATTGCGCTGTGGTATCAAGACGAAGCAAGGGTTGGCCAGAAAGGCCGCCTCTGTCACCGCTGGTGGACCCGCGGCAAGCGACCACCCGGGCTCTGCGACCAGCGCTTCGAATGGACTTACATCTTCGGCGCCGTCGAACCCTCCACCGGCCAGTCCTTCGCCCTGGTTCTGCCCTATGCCGACAAGGCGATGATGAACCTCTACCTCGCCGAGTTCGCCCACACCATTCCTGACGACGTCCATGCCGTCATGGTTCTCGACGGCGCCGGATGGCACGGTGAAAAGGCCCTCGACGTGCCGGCGAACATCACCCTCGTCACCCTTCCGCCCTACAGTCCCGAACTCAACCCGGTCGAGCGGCTCTGGCTCTATCTGCGCGAGACCTCCCTCAGCCTCCGCGTCTTCCGCGACAAGCAAGCCATCATCGACGCTTGCTGCGACGCCTGGAACCGCGCCACCAAAGATCCGAGCCGCATCCAAACCCTCTGCAACTATCCCTACATCAAAGCGGTCAGTTGTGTAGGGCGGTGACAAATTAGGCCACGAAGCGGCGGCGAGAGGGTCGGCCGCGCCGGAGTAAAACCCGGCCAGTGGATAGGCTGTTTT
>NZ_JAZHLJ010000261.1:0-781 GCF_036549495.1 Aurantimonas sp. C2-5-R2 | reverse complement strand
GGGGTCAGTTGAAGATACGTGTAAAAAGTGATCACGCGGCGTTTTGGAACGGCATCCGGTCGGGATTGAGCGGTTCGGGGATGTCGTCCATGTCGAGGACGTAGCGACCGAAGCGTCGGATGTGCTCGCGCGTGTAGGGGCTGATGGCGGCGACGAGGTCGGGCGTGACGGGGTGATCGTCGTCGGCCATGCCAGTCAGCACTGTGGTGAGATCGGCGACGTTGGAAAGCATGATCGCGTTGGCGACGAGGCTGGCGTATTTGATCTGCTTTTCCTGCTCGACGGGATCGGCGCTTTTGACGACGGCGCCGCCGAAGGAGATCCAGTCGAGGAAATCGTTGTAGCTCTCGATCTTGGTGGTTTCGGCGCGAATGGTGCGCCGGGTCTGCGGATCGGAGATAAAGCGCAACAAAAACAGCGTGCACTCGACGCGGCCGAGTTCGCGGAACGCTTGGTACAGGCGGTTCTTGCGGTTGCGCGAGCCGAGCTTTCGCAGCAGCATCGACGGCGTGACCAGTCCGGCCTGGATGGAGAGCACGACCTGCATCATGTCCTGCCAATGCGTCTCGATCAGCGGCCAGTCGATCTCGCGCGTGAAGAGCGGATCGATATGCCGGTACCGGGTCGATCCGGACGGCCGGTAGAAGGCGACGTCGGCCCAGGTGCGCATGCGCGGCATCAGGGTGATGTCGAGAAATCTGCTGAGTCCAAAAACCGGCTCGCTCTGGCCCTGGGTATCCGCGTGCAGGGTATCCGGCTGAAGCTGCGACCGGTTCTTGAG
>NZ_JAZHLJ010000260.1:0-783 GCF_036549495.1 Aurantimonas sp. C2-5-R2 | reverse complement strand
GAGCGCCCAGCCGGAGACATCGGCGGTAATGTCGGCCGCCTGCTTCGGGATCAGGCCGAAGGAGTTGAGCGCGGCCAGCGCCAGAAAGCCGAGCACGAAGCCGGGGATCAGCGGCGGCCGCTTGCCGGCCTCGGCCTCGCTCTTGTGGGTGGCGCGGAACACCAGCGTGAACACCAGCACTACCGGCGCCAGCATGGTGACGCGGATCAGCTTGACCAGGGTCGCGGTCTCGCCGGCTTCCTCGGAAACCGAAAAGCCGGCGCCGACGACCTGGGCGACGTCGTGGATGGTGCCGCCGAGAAACACCCCGATGGCCTGGTCCTTCAACCCGAAGATCGGGATCAGCAGCGGATAGACGATCATCGCCACGGTGCTGAGCACGGTGACGCTGAGCACGGTGAAGATCAGGTTGCGCTCGGAGTACTGGTTCTTCGGCAGGACGGCGGCGATCGCCATGGCCGCCGAGGCGCCGCAGATCGCCACCGAGCCGCCGGTCAAGAGCGCCAGCCGCCAGCCACGGCCGAGCAGCTTCGCCGCGGCGAAGCCGAAGACGATGGTGGCGACGACGCCGGCGACCAGCAGCGCGATCAGGCCGGGGCCGAGGCCGATCAACAGGGCGACGGAGATGCGCACGCCGAGGAGCGCGACGCCGATGCGCAGGATCGTCCTGGCGGTGAAGTTGATGCCGGCGGCGCATTTGCCTTCCTCGGTGAGGAAGTTCAGGGCGATGCCCAGCAGCAGCGCCATCAGCATGGCCGGCGCGCCGTAATGTTCGGACAGGAA